>CAZZZY010000927.1:0-2766 GCA_964658545.1 uncultured Acetobacteraceae bacterium
CTTGAGGATAGGGAATGGCAATAATTCTTGCCATATCTTTTCTCGCACTGCGTTTTTGTAATGGCTTGTTCTTCATCCAAGAGTACTTTTATTTGATTGAGCAATTTCTCCAACGCTTTCTTTTTCTTCGGGTTATCCCAGACTTTGGATGAACCGAGTTGTTTGCTTAATTCCTTGTACTGGATTTTAAGTGATGGGGTAGTGTCTGCTTTCTCCTGATGGAGGATATCTCTTATCAAGAGTTGGATTTCTGTAAGTGATAAATTCTCTTGAATTGCTGCAAGCAGTAAAGGAGCGCGTTTTACATCCTCCTTCACTTTGGCGATCGCACGCGCTTTGGTGTACTCAATTGACCCCTTTTGCAGTGCCTCTTTAATATCTTCAGGGAGATTGAGTAATGGCAGGCGATTAGTACGGAAAGATTCAGCAGAAAGCCTGCCAAGAGAGGCAAATATACCTTCTACTACATCATGAACTTCGTGGCGGATAACGTTATCCGCTCTTTTCTCATCTGAAGGATGGATAACTTCATCAAGGGTAAAGATTTCCTTCTTTTCTTTTTGGCGGATAACGTTATCCGCTTGTTTTCGGTTGGCCTTGGACATACGGTTGAGCAGGCTGATTACCTCATCCTGGATTTCTCACAAGTGAGAAATCCAGGCCAAGTTGCTAGTTATGCGATCGGAACATAAAGGTAATGGGAAAGGTAAAGATAAATCCAAAGTAGAGAGTATCGAGACTGTAGAGACTGTGGAACAGCTAGAACTACCTACAAATTAGAGTAAGTAACCTCCCGTAGAAGGTTATCTATAACCTGTGATTTAAACTAATCTGAGGGAGGTGATTATTAACCTCAAAGTCTCTAATTCTTTCAAAAGATAGAGGCTTTTTTATTGAGTAAATACAGATGACTTAGCAGAATATTCTGAACTAGTAACCTCCCGTAGAAGGTTGTCTATAGCCTGTGATTTAAACTAGTCTGAGGTGTATGATTATTAACCTCTGCTCTAAGCCTCTAATTTTTTATAAAAAGATAGAGGCTTTTTACTTGATATAAAACACAAACCTAGCATAAAGCCCTATTCTCTGGGAATTTATTGTCATTAAAGTTAATTTGTTGAGAATAAGTATAGCATGAAACCCTTGCTATTTCGGTTTCACATGAGTCTTCGTGCCATTCCCTCAAGGCTTTGCGTTAACCCAGAATCGGTAAGGTAATGACAAATTCAGTTCCTTCACCGAGTGTCGAATTCACCTTGAGCGAGCCGTTGTGTTTTTCTACTACAATTTGACGAGCGATCGCTAATCCTAATCCCGTACCTTTACCCACAGCTTTTGTAGTAAATAAGTGGTCAAAAATCTTTTGTTTGATGTCTTCATTCATCCCCTTACCATTATCAGCGAGCGCAATTTTCACGCCTTCATTTACCAGTGAGGTTTTAATTGTAATTCGGTTGGGATTATCCTTAATTTCCTTAAAAGTCCGTCCCGTATTTGATTCATCCAGCGCCTCAATGGCATTGGCCAGAATATTCATAAATACCTGATTTAATTGCCCAGAAAAACATTCAACTTTGGGCAAATTACCATAATCAGTTATCACTTCAATTGCTGGACGTTGTTCGTTTGCTTTCAGGCGATGTTTGAGAATTAAAATCGTACTGTCAAGACCTTCGTGGATATTAAACGGCACTTTATAATCTTGATCAGCGCGGGAAAAAGTTCTTAAACTAGTGCTGATATTTTCCAGGCGAACGCACGCCATAGACATAGAATCAAGCATTTTGGGCAAGTCTGATAAGCTATAATCCAAGTCGATTTTTTGAGCGTGTTTAATAATTTCATAATTTTGGTTGGGGAAACTTTCTTGATATATTTTCAAATGTTGAATAATATCATCGAAGGTAGGTTTAGCAAGTTTTAGACTAGCAGCAATAAAACCAAGAGGATTATTCATTTCGTGAGCTACACCAGCAACTAAATTGCCCAATGCAGACATTTTCTCACTTTGCACAATTTGTAATTGGGCATTTTGCAAGTTGTGTAATGCCTGTTCTAGTTGTTGGACATATTGCTGCGAACGCTCACAAAGTCGAGCATTTTCTAAGGAAATCGCCGCTTGAGTGCAGAGTAAATTCAGGAGTTCGACGCGATCGCTAGTAAACGCCCCCGTTGCTAAATTATTTTCTAGATACAATATGCCCATCAATTTCCCTTGATGCAAAATTGGGCTACACAAAATACTATACGGCTGCCGACGCATGATATACGGATCATTGGCTAAGGTCGGATCAGCCGTGGCATCAAACAACACAGCCGTCTGCCTGTCGTGCAAGACTTTATAAATCAGCTTCAGGGGAATGTCTTGGCTCTCCTCAACCGGAAGGCGCTGCAACACCACCGGCTCGGAACCTTCAATAATTGACCCTTTAATTAACAGGCGTTCGTCTCGCAACAGCATCAATACGCATTTATTAGCCCCAGCATTTTTGATGACGATTTCAAGCAACGATGAAAGTAGGTTTTCGAGTTCGATTTCGCCTGAGATACTTTGAGAGGCTTGGAGAATGGCAGCTAAGTCAAGAGAATCTGAGATGCCGCTACTGTTTACAGTGAGGGAAATGCTGGAGGTGACACTCCCCAATGCGAAGATAGTTTCGCTCGTGGAGAGGGGAGAATGGGTTTGCTGGAGGATGGGGGCGAGGAGTTGCGGATAGCGTTTTTCTAAGTCGGTAACTTTGGCTTTTGCTCCCCAACGGGCATAAC
>CAZZZY010000928.1:0-2755 GCA_964658545.1 uncultured Acetobacteraceae bacterium
GATCAAGCAGCAACCGCATCTGGTAATCAATCAGTAGCCACCGGATTTGGAGCCAATGCCCTCCAGGATAATTCTATTGCTGTGGGTACAGCTACTGCCAGTGGTCAGTCTGCGATCGCCATAGGACAAAATGCGATCGCCCAGCAGGCTGGTACGGTTGCAATTGGTCACAATGCCCAAGCACTTGGTGATCCAGCAACCGCAGTTGGTGATTCAGCCTTGGCGGTAGGTATAAATTCGGCAGCTTTTGCATACAAAGCCACAGCCAATGGTGACTATTCCACTGCTATTGGTACTGCCACACAAGCCAATGCTGCCAACTCGACTGCCATCGGGTCAAATGCAGTGGCTTCTGGCATCGGCTCAACCGCAATTGGTACAGGTGCGATCGCCACAGGTACTAATCAGATGGCCTTTGGTACTCCTGCCAGCTACTACACATTACCAGGGCTGGCTTCCTCTGGACAGTTTATTGGCAGTGCTAACCAATCTGGAGATACGCGCTATGTTACAGTAGACCAGTCTGGCAACTTAGGTACTGCTCCGGGTTTCTTTGATCCTGCCACTATTCAAAAAGTTGAAAACGGATTAGTCACATTAGGACAACAAATTCAATCTGTTGGCGCTCTGGCAGCGGCGCTATCATCCATTCCTAACACACTTAGCACAGGTAGTAATAGCGGTTGTGGAATTGGTACAGGTGTTTACGGTAGTGCTTTGGCTGGTGCGTTTGGTTGCGTTACCCGCATTAATAAGAGTATCACCTTTAATGCGGCTGCCTCATTCACATCTGCTCCTGCTTCCTCTAGTTACAGCAGCAGTTCTAGCTTTATGGGGCGTATAGGCTTTTTCTTTCAGTTCTAAACCTTGAGGTGCTGTAGTTTTGAAGGTTGGTAGTAAGCACTCAAGTGCTTACTACCAATTCTTTGTGAAACTGCACAAAATCAGGCTTGGTAAGATAAGGGATTTAACCCCCTTGTTCTCTGAAACCTTACAGGTAATTGATATTACTACCAATTTGCGTATCTATCAATTTAAATTTGACAGATCAATAGTACCGCTACAAACAAAATTTTACTTTATTATAGCGGTTTTTAATTACATGAAATATAGTAGATTTGTCTGATTTACTTCCTTCCCAACTACTTCAATTTCCAGGACATTCAATATCATGAAAATAAAGGCGTTCGCACTTTCTGTTCTGCCAATCTTTTCCTTACTCTTCATCTCCCTCTCTAGCACAGCTCAAAATCGTCCCCCACAACCCCACACCAACCCAGCTAGTGCCAATGATTGGTCACAAACTCCCAACACTGAAAAAGAATTTATGCAAGGGTGTGTGGGACAACAAAACCTACAATCTAATCAAAGAACGAGTAAGCAAAACTTTTGCACATGTGCTCTTAATGCTTATAAAATGCGCTACAATCCCCAGCTATTTTCTCAGATTAATGCTCTAGCTATGCAAGTAGGAAAAGATGGACCACGTCTAGTTAATTTAATGGTTAAGCCTGAACTGGATCGTTGCTCTGCCCAAACCAATTATCACCCTTAAATGTTTGTTATGTCTGGGTTCATGCATCCTGCTATTAATCATTTATATCTATTAGGTTATTTACTAGGGATAGGAATATCGGGAATCACTTTCTCAACAAGTGTTCAAGCTCAAATTCCCCCTAGCAATCAACCACCAGTCAGCAATTATTCTCTCAGTGCGGAATAAAACTTTCAGCATGGAAATATCACTCTTGCCATTCAACAATGGAGCCGTAATATCAAGAATCGTACTAATGTTGTTGAAGCTTTATTTAATCGCTCCCAAGCTTATATTTTACTAAAGCAATATGACTTTGCAGTACAAGACTTAAATCAGCTGATTCAGATCCAAGGACAAAATACCCCAGCCAGTGTTTTTATTGTACGAGGAATTGCACTAGGCGAACTAAACAAACTACCAGAAGCAATTCAAAGCTTTAATCAAGCAGAAAAACTACAGCCTTCACCTTTGGTTTACAACAATCGAGCATTGATCTATCAACGATCTGGACAATTAGCCCAAGCTTTAGCAGATTTACGTAAATCTGTGCAATTAGCACCCACATTAATTAATCGCTTAAATCTCGCAAACTTACGTATTCAGCTTCGTCAGTTCAAACAAGTGCTGGAAGAGATGGATCAACTAATAGTCACCGAAAAATCATTTTTTCCTGCCTATCTCACCCGTGGCATCGCATATTATAACTTAGGCCAATATGAGACAGCAATTCGTGATTTTCTCTTTAGTCTAAGAATTTTTCCAGATCAACCAGAAGCCTATTACTATGCAGGGTTATCATTTTCTCAGTTGAATCGTAAAGAAGATGCAGTTCAAAATCTAACTCGTTCAGCCGATCTCTATCTTCAACATAACCAACCCACTAACTATCACCAGGTTTTAGAAAAAATCAATGAACTCAATCTGCAATAAATTGTAGGCTAATAGCCAATACTGTTCGGTTAAGGGGAAATAGGAGGTGAAGTCAAAGATATTTTGTTCGCGTGTACAATTACGAGAACAAGAAAAGCGAAAAAAGTTGCTTATACCTTACTATTGACACGCTCAAAAAACTAAATTGTTAATTGATGAGAATAGCTAGAGTTGCCTGTATCGACTCCCCATTGCCTTCTCCCAAAGGGAGAGGCTAGCGCCAAGGCAATCGAATCAGGATAAACTGTCTCCAGGGCGCGTAGCAATACTTGTCGGTTAAGGGGAAAA
>CAZZZY010000929.1:0-2752 GCA_964658545.1 uncultured Acetobacteraceae bacterium
GGAGCAACTGCCGTCATGGGGAATTGGGCATGGGGCATTGGGGTATCAATTATGCCCCATGCTCCCCCGACTGCAAGACTTTGTAACCAAGTCGCTAACTTCGAGTGAGTTAATTCAAAATGTATCCAGCCAGGGGGAACTATTTGAATGCTAAAAACGTCGCCACAAGTCCTTGATAAATCAGAGGCGATCGCACTAGCAAGCTCCATAGCTTTTCGATTCTGAGATTTTGATAGTCCCAAGGACACACCTGAGATATATAAAACCCTACTTTCATCTCTATCTTTATATAGAGGAATTTTTTGATTTTCTATGCATATATTTTCTGCTTTGTAAGTATCAATGCTTAGTACTTTTATAAAACAACTATATAATAGCTGTCTAATTGACGTATATTTACTAAATGGTGATATATAATGCACGTAATATTATTTAAATAACCATGTAAGATATATTTGTTACTTTTCGGTCATCTGTCTTGCGGTATAAATTTAATTTAGATGAAGAAAAATGAGAAGAGGATAAAATTTGATGAATAATCGATGAATAGTAAGTAAACTTTACTACCATCATTGTACAGTAGGAAGTATAACAAAAGAGTAGAGAGTAATTTGCTTTCTATTCTTTGGATTGGCTGGCGCTGTTAGGCGTTAAGCCTCGCCAACACAAAGACACTCCTTGCACCTTTTGATCACGTCTTTGTCTTCAGCCGAACGCTCTTTGTTACCTATGCAATCTCCATCCTCCTTTTCTGAGGCATCACGGCCTTTTCTAACTTGGCAACGAATTCTTGACTGGGCTCAAGAACACTACCGCTGCCGTACCTTTAGCAAAGATGAGCGCATTCCAGCCCGGCCTGGATTGCTATATTTGGTGCAAAGGGGTGCGATCCGCATGGTAGGAACCGCCCAAGTTAGCGCAACTGCAAGTCAGTTAACGTCTCGACGAATCAACAGAACTCCAGAAGAAGCGTTCTTGGGTTTTGTGGGAGCGGGACAACCATTTGAAATTGTTGCCCAGTCACCATTCACACTCCAGGCTTACGCCCATGTTGACCAAACTGCGGTGCTGTGGATGTACTGGCACGATCTAGACAACTGGCCTCACTTCCGTCGTGAAGTTATGGATGCCTTTAGGTATCAGCACCAGCGTAAGCTGCTGTGGCTGAGTGCCTTGGGACAACGCCGCACAATTGACCGACTCTTAGGATTTCTTACATTGTTAATTGAGGAATATGGAGAGCCAGCCATGAGCGACACTGATCCTGATGTGATTCGCGGCTATTGCCTGCCCTTTCCCCTCACCCATGCCCAAATTGGTAGCGCGATTGGTTCGACCCGTGTCACCGTCACCCGCTTGATGGGTAAGCTGCGTCAACGCGGCTTAATCCTTACCCAAGGGGATAATCTCATTTGCTTGCCAGCAGAATCGATAAATAGAGCTGGTTAAAGCAAAGTTCAGAGCGGCGATTACCGCCACTCTGCCTGAGTGTGTGCGATCGCAGGTTTCAGCGAATTTTGACAAACCCAGCTTGGCTAATCAGTTCCTGTCCCTGCTCAGTCAGCAGTAAGTTGGCGTAAGCGACACCTGCTTGCTGCTCAGTCTGACCATTCTGTTTGACCACCACAAACAGATTGCGCGTAATCGGGTATTTTCCTGATTGGAAAGCCTCAATGTTCAATTTGTTGCGTTTACCAGGACATTCAGACGGGAGGACAAATGTTTCTTGGTAGGGGGTAACATATTGCCCTGGCGTCCGCCCCAACGGCAAGGGTTTGATTGAGCATTGAGGAATCACCTCTGGGGCAGAAGCGTAGTAGATACCACCAGAACTACCAGCCAGTTTTTGCAAGGCTTGGGTGGTTGTGGAGATAAATTCTACATTGGAGCCAAAAGCTTGACCACCCAAGATGTCTTGGACAAAAAGTTCAACCGTACCGCCATCAGCAAGGCGACGAGAATAGGGCTTAATCGGGATATTGGGGCCTCCCACCTGGCTCCAATTATTGATCTTGCCTGTATAAATTGACTTTAACTGTTCTATCGTCAGTCCTGGGAGGTTGAGGTTGGGGTTTACAGCGACTGCTAAACCATCAATTGCCACAGGAATTTGCTTCAAAGTGAACCCACGCTGCTGGGCACGACTTAATTCCTGATCAAGAATTGGACGGGAGGACTGGGCAAAGGCTAGTTGACCATCTATTAGTGACTGGATACCAGTAGCAGAACCAGGAGATGCATTGCTGGGTTCTACATAGCGCAGCCGAAACTCCGATCGCGCCGCTTGAATTGCTGGATCAACTACCAGGCGAATTGGTGCCCAAGATGTACTGCCTCCGTAATTGAATAATCCTGTAGGAACATCCTGTACTGAGGCGAAAGTATTGCCACTAGGTTGTTCTGATTTGGTTTGGGACGTTTTGGTGCTACCAGAATTAATTGTATTGAGGTTAACACCAGACTTTCTGCTAAACCACCAAAAACCGCCAGCTACTAGCCCGACTGTAATTAGGATGGATAAAACAAGAATAGGTATTTCATTTTTTTGGGACATAGTAAATTACCCGTGTGTCCATTCAATATAAGTGCTTGACTTGATAGGTTCTTGCTACTTGAGATTGTATTGGGAGGACGGGTGTTTTATTCACGAATTATGACAAATCCTAACTTCGACTCCTTTTAGCAGCGGAGGTATTGGGTAAACTACTCCCACCTGCCTAACGGCTGAGGTGGGAGCGCCTCAGTTGCCCTA
>CAZZZY010000930.1:0-2750 GCA_964658545.1 uncultured Acetobacteraceae bacterium
TGACCAAACTGTTGCTTCAGTAGGGCCGTAAGCATTAAAAAACCGACGCTGAGAGTTCCACCAACGTTTTACAATGTCATCGGTACAGGATTCGCCTGCACAGATAATAGTTTGCAATGCCGGAAGTGATTCTGTAGGTAGGACTGCTAATACTGCTGGCGGAAGGGTGACGTGAGTAATAGCTTTTTCTCGCAATAATTGGAGCAAAGGTTGTCCGGGTAGAAGGGATTCTTTGTTTGCTAAATAAAGAGTTGCTCCTGTTTGCAGTGCCATGACAATCTCAAAAATTGAGGCATCGAAACTTAATGATGCGAATTGCAGAATGTGGTTACTCGGTTGTATGTTGAAAACCTCAATCTGAGATGCCG
This sequence comes from uncultured Acetobacteraceae bacterium, assembly GCA_964658545.1. GTDB lineage: Bacteria > Cyanobacteriota > Cyanobacteriia > Cyanobacteriales > Nostocaceae > Nostoc. The sequence continues at coordinate 369 of CAZZZY010000930.1, forward strand.
CTAAGTTGGATAATCCTCGATGCTGAAGCAAAACGCCTTTAGGCTTTCCTGTTGAGCCAGAGGTGTAGATGACATAAGCTAAGTTGTCCAATGTTACGCAACTGGTCGGGTTTTCTTGGCTGTGTTGTGTAATAGTTGCCCAATCTTTATCTATGCAAATAATTGGATTTGAGAAGTCTTCAAAATGCAATATCAACTTTTCTTGTGTCAGCAATACTGAAACTTGTGCATCTTCTAGCATGAAATCAAGACGCTCTTGAGGTAGGCTCGGATCTAAAGGAAGGTATGCTCCTCCAGCTTTGAGGATGCCTAATAATGTGACGATCATCTCTAGCGTTGGCTCTAGGCAAATACCTACTAAAACGTCAGGGACTACCCCCAATTTTTTCAGATAATGTGCAAGTTGGTTGCTGTGTATATTTAACTCTTTGTAGCTGAGTTGTTCATCGTCAAAGATTAACGCGTTCGCGGAGCGTGCGTTTAACGCAATCGCATCGGGAGTTTTCTGCACCTGTGCTTCAAATAACTGATGAAAACACTTGTTCTCTGGATAGTCTCGTTTAGTGTCATTCCAATCAATTAATAACTCTTGTCGTTCTTGCCCAGTAAGCAAACACAAATCTGAAATCTGCTGTTCTGGATTGGCAACAATGCTTTCTAGCAGCGTTTGGAAATGTCCCAGCATTCGCGTAATGGTTTTGTCATCAAATAAATCGGTGCTATAAACCATTTGTCCTTTCAAACTTTCCAAGTCTTGCCACAAATGGAATTCTAAATCAAGTTTTGCAGTTTTGCTATCGAACTCAAATAGCGAAAGCGTTAACCCAGATAACTCTAGAGTTTCGATAGGAGTGTTTTGTAGGCTAAATACAACCTGAAAAAAAGGATGGTAGCTCAAATCTCGCTCTGGGTGAAGTTCCTCCACCAACTTTTCAAAAGGCAAGTCCTGATGACTGTATGCTTCTAAAGTTATCTCTCGCACTCGATTCAACAATTCTCGAAACGTCGCCTTGCCTGAGAAATCTGTACGTAACACCAAGCTATTGACAAAAAAACCAATTAATCCTTCTAGTTCGCTACGATTGCGATTAGCAATAGGTGAACCAACTGCAATATCCTCTTGCTGCGTGTAGCGATAGAGCAAAGTCTGAAACGCTGCCAGCATTGTCATGAACAAGGTAACGCCTTCTTGGTAGCTTAGTGCCTCTAACGCTTGAGTTAAGGTGTGTGGTAGCTCTAAAAATTGTTTTGCACCCCTGTAGCTAGGAACTGCTGGTCTTAGTCGGTCGGTGGGGAGATTCAATACCGAAATCCCGTTTAATTGCTTTTGCCAATAAGCTAACTGGCTTTGTAGGGGCGAGGTGCCGTTTGCTGCCACTCCTTGTAGCCACTCCCGTTGCCATTGAGCGAAATCTGCATATTGAATGGGTAGTTCTGGTAGGAGCGTAGATACGGAGTAGCTAGTCGTCAGACATCGCTTATCCCCTGCCAAGGCTTTGTATAATACCCCCAATTCTTTAATTAGCACTCCAATTGACCAGCCATCGGCAACTATGTGATGTAGATTTAGCAGCAGCAGATATTCTGCTTCATCCAGTTGCAGCAGCTTTACTCGCAGTAATGGCCCAGTGGTGAGATTGAAAGGATGTTGAGCCTCTTGGGTTACGATTTGCTGCACTTGTGTGTCGCGTTCTGGGCTGTCGAAATTGCGTAGGTCTATTAAGGGAAGAGGTATGGTTAAGCTAGGTGCGATCGCCTGTATTGGTTGCTGCTCTACCATAACAAACCTAGTACGTAACGTTTCGTGGCGACGTACAATTTCGTTGAATGTCTGCTTTAAGGCGGTGAAGTTGAGGGAACCTGTCAGGTTAAGAGCTGTTGACACGTTGTAAAATGGATTCCCCGGTGCTAACTGGTCGAGAAACCACAATCGCTGCTGGGCGAAAGAAGTGGGAAAAACGAAAACCTCTGCTTCCTCAGAAAAATTAAGTTCTTCATCATCTGTGAGACTACTGTAAATATACTGGCTCATAAGTGAATTGCAAACAGTTGTGGTGGAATTTGTGGAAACTTTTTCTCAGGTCATCTTGTTGTCAATGCTTCGATAAGAGTTTAGCTTTGAAGAACTAATGACCTTATAGATTGAGCTTTCTACTCCTTTTGCTCAAACCCAATTTTTAACCAAGTAGTATTGGGAAGTGAATTACCTCCAACTTCCGACTTATGAATGCTGTACAATGCCGTTGAAGATGGCCGAAGTTAGAGAGCTTTTCACCCAGACATTTTGATTGTGATAAAAATCACCACGCTGTTCTAATGTAAACCCGCCCAGCAATAATCCCAACCATACTTCTACCATCGGCATTTTTAATCCACCTTGGA
>CAZZZY010000931.1:0-2747 GCA_964658545.1 uncultured Acetobacteraceae bacterium
GTATTCATAACGTTTCTACAGGCATCGAACCCTCGTAAATTGGCTACGGTATTGAATTCGTAATTCGTAATTATGTTTTGTGACGGAGATTTAAACCCCGACACAAAACCTGCTGCCTATACAGGCAGGGGAATTCAACCCCCAAATTTTGTTAAAATTGAAATGTGTGCGTTTTTTATATTTGAATTATGCGCGTTGCAATTTTGTTTGAGATAACACTCTCGTTAGCAATAAGCATTGGGGAAGTAAGCGTTCCGGTGACTCAAGCGGTGCAGCTTAGAGATGGTAAAGTCTACTTTGTCGAACCGCCAAAACTTGTGAGTGCGACAACTACTTACAAAGATGTGAATTTTTGGGACGCAACTTACTATTTCACCATCAACGTGCCGGAGAATGCTGGAGAATCCCTCCAGAAGGTAACGATCGCACAGAGGGAGGGAGCAGAAAATATCCGCTACAATCTTAATGATACCCGTGCCTTTGTCGGAACGAGCGATGCCTACGGCGGGCTACGCCTACGCAAAGAATCTCGGCTAACACTAGGCGCAGTCACAGATGAACGCGAGACACGAACCGTTACTGTGAACTTTGAACCACCTGTCACTCCGGGACAGACAGTGACAATCGCCCTCCGCCCTGTGAGTAATCCTAGCTTTTCTGGTGTCTATTTACTGGGTGTGACAGCATTCCCAGTGGGTGAAAAATCCCACGGACAATTTCTCGGCTTTGGACGGTTTCAGTTTTACAGCAATAGAGGTAACTGGTGATTTCCATAAGCACCACAAGAATCATCCCTTAATTCAGCAATGCCAAATATTTATGCTGCTGGCGATATCTGCATGAACTGGAAATTTACCCATGCTGCTAATGCTGCGGCGCGAATTGTAATTAAAAATACGCTATTTTTTCCCTTTGGCTCAGAACGCTTGAAACTCAGTAGTCTAGTGATGTCTTGGGTAACTTATACTGACCCAGAAATTGCCCATGTAGGGATGTATGAACACGAGGCACAGATGACATCCAATACCAAAAAATTGTTGGAATTTATAACAGTGTACGATAGTCAATCACTTTTAATTATTGAATCTAAAATAAAATATAATTGCTTTTATGTGAGAAGGTCTTTAAAGTAGAGTTAACCGGTAAACAATAAGTTGATAGTAAAGTTTTTCTTAACAGTAGCTTAGGAAAACAAACTTGAGGACTTTGTATATTTAACTGTGAGTTTAAAACATTACGCTTGTGGTGATCTCTAACAAATCAGAATACGCACTTCTAGCCCTGTTAGAGTTGGCAACCTGCTACCCTAACGGTGAAGCTTTGCAAATTCGAGAAATAGCGGTATTGCAAGACATCCCGAACCGCTATTTGGAACAACTCCTGGCAACATTAAGACGTGGAGGTTTAATTAAGAGTATACGCGGAGCCAAAGGTGGCTATGTTCTGGCACGAGATCCAGGAAAGATTACAGTGTTTGATGCTTTTAGCTGCATGGAAGGGTCAGATATTGTTGTATCTGATTGTGAGCCGACTCCCAATACGGTAGAAGGTGAGCTAATTCAGGAAGTCTGGCAGGAAGCACGTCAGGCTGCAAACTCCGTTTTGGAAAAATATACACTCCAAGACCTTTGTGAGCGAAGAGCAATGCGAAAGCAGAAAGAACTAATGTATTACATTTAGAAAGGATCAAGGATGAGATTTTTCATCCTTTATCCCTAATTAAAATTAATTGAACTATGCCTCAAGCAAGAAAGATTAAAATAATTCGTAATTCGTAATACTTCGACTTCGCTCAGTACAAGTTCGTAATGACGCTCTCTACGTTCGCGCAGCGTGTCGCAGACAGACGCGAAAAGCGTAGCTCGCTTCTCCGTAGGAGTACGCGGACTCGCTTTTCGCGTTGCTAACGTAATGAAGTAATGCATAGGGGATTTAGACTCCGACACAAAACTTGCTGCCTGTATTGCTGGGGAATTAAACCCCCACAATTGGTTAAACCAATTCGCAATGACGCTCGTTCCTCGCTACCGCTACGCTAACGCAATTCGCAATTCGCAATTACGTTTTGTAACGGGGATTTAGACCCCGATACAAAACGCGCTGCTTGATAGAAGCTCTTTACTTAAACCCCCAAAGTTCGTTAAATTTCAAGATTGATTAATAGTTGAATGATTGTACTTGTCTCAAGATAGAGGATATCTCTCCCAAAAGAGTTGTATTTTGGTAAAAAAGCCTATCTATGAGGTTGACAATGGAGGCGAAAAGTGAAACCTTCAACCGCCGCGCACCGCTAATTACTGCTGGAATTTTTCTAGGTGTGGGTCTTGGAGGATTTATTGATGGAATTTTACTGCATCAGATCCTCCAGTGGCATCATATGCTCAGTAACATTCGACCTCTGACCAACACGGCGAATATAGATTTGAACATGGTATGGGATGGATTATTTCATACCCTAAATTGGGTATTTACCGTGGTAGGAATTGTCTTGTTATGGCGTGTAGGAGGGCGTAATGATGTTCCTTGGTCATCACAGACCTTTATTGGGTCAATACTGATTGGTACTGGGTTGTTTGACTTAGTTGAAGGTTTAATTGACCACCAGATTCTCGGTATTCATCATGTGAAACCAGGCCCAAATGAGTTAGCTTGGGATCTAGGATTTCTTGCATTCGGTGCGCTACTTGTTGTTATCGGCTCGATAATGATAAAACAAGAGTCAGTAGTCAATAGTCAATAATTATGGG
>CAZZZY010000932.1:0-2741 GCA_964658545.1 uncultured Acetobacteraceae bacterium
CACGATCCTTTCTTTTGGTCTGCCTTCATTTTGGTTGGTAACTGGCTGTGAAGGAGGCAGAACTATTCAACTCTTTATCTAATGTTAAAAGTGCCTATAGTTACTTAAGAGTACTTAGATTTAGGCTAGCGATCGCCTTTGAAAAAACTTTGCGATTTACTGAAGTTAGTTTCTTCCGATTTGGAGACGTTCTGAACTGGTATTTCGCCTTGGGTATTTTCTAAAGCGATCGCTACGCCTGCCGCAGGCAGGCATCGCTATCTGCTTGCCTTGTCCCTTCTACCCATAAGCTTCCTTCAAGGTTGACCTCAGCAATTTTTGGGCGTAGTGGTCTATCGCATTAAATTTGAGGGGTAAAAGCTTTCGTAGTAAGGACTTCAGTCCTTATTCTCTAAGCACTTTAGTGCTTACTACAAACCATCAAAACTCGTTTGACCAAAACAATTTTAGATTCCAGTCAAAAAGCAGTATTTACTCTGATGATAGCTGTCAAAAATACAGCCATTATTCTGTATAAATGTGCCCTTTGGCTATACAGAAATTTTAATAGTTATTAGAGCAAATGAGGGAAAAATTATTGTGTGCTAAGTAGGTAAATTAAGGAGAAGGGTGTCAGTGAAGCAAGTTGTTATTGAAAACTCTATTATTAACGCAGAATTTTATCCGCGACAAGTATTAAACAAGCCTCTAAGTATTATCTCTAAGCTACGACCTCTGACATTTGGCTTTGTTTTAGCAGTAATATTGTGCAATTACCAACAGGCAATGACTACGACAGGCTATGCCTACGGCCAAACTCCTAATCCTCAGACCTTACCACCTGGTCGGTTAGAAAATATTCCTGTCACTCCTTTACCGTCGGATGTGTTACCGCAGCCATCAAACCAGGATCAATTACTTCCTCCCCCACAACTACCTGAACAGCAAACTCCAAGACAGGATTACCCTGATGCCATATTTCAGGTTAATCGCATTGAAGTTATTGGCAGTACAGTTTTTAAACCAGAACAGTTTGCTGCTATTACGGCTCCTTTTGTGGGAAGGGAAGTATCTTTTGCAGAGTTGTTGCAAGTCAAAGATGCGATCGCCAAGCTGTACACTGATAACGGTTATGTAACTACAGGGGCTTTAATTATACCGCAGACAGTAGAAGCTGGAGTCATCAAAATTCAGGTGATCGAGGGCAGTCTGCAAGAAATTAAAATCATCGGTAATCGCCGATTGCGTAGTCAATATATTCGCGATCGCATTCAACTTGGTGCTGGCAAACCCCTAAATATACCGCGTTTGCTAGAAAAGCTGCAACTACTCCGCCTCGATCCACGGATTCAAAAGCTGTCGGCTGAGTTGCAGACAGGCACCCGTCCCGGAACCAATATATTGCAAGTTGAAGTTGAAGAAGCAGATACTTTCAAGCTGACTACAACTTTAGATAATGGGCGATCGCCCAGTGTCGGCAGTTTTCGCCGGGGACTAGATGTGCAAGAAGCCAATTTATTGGGCTTGGGCGATACCTTCAGCGTGGGATACGCCAATACCGATGGTAGTAATACAATTAATGTCAATTACACCCTGCCAATTAATGCCCACAATGGCACTGTATTGTTTGGTTTTAGCCAGGGATGGAACCACGTCATCGAACAACCATTCAGCGTCCTTGATATTCAGTCAAATACCCGGTCTTACGAATTGGGCTATCGGCAACCACTGATCCAAAAACCAACCCAAGAGTTGGCCATCGGGCTGTCGTTCTCGCGCCAGGAAAGTCAAACGGAATTGGGTATTGATAACATTGGGCCATTTCAACTTTCCCCAGGTGCAGATGCGAACGGAAAAACGAATATTTCTGCTCTGCGCTTTTTTCAAGAATATACCCAGCGAAGTAATCAGTATGTATTTGCGTTGCGATCGCAATTTAGCTTTGGTGTAGATTGGTTCGATGCTAATGTCAGTGATAATGAACCAGATAGCCGCTTTTTTTCCTGGCGAGGACAAACGCAGTGGGTACGCCAATTAGCACCAGACACTCTATTTTTAGCCAGGGGCGATTTCCAATTAGCAGCAGATTCCCTCGTACCGTTGGAGCAATTTGGTCTTGGTGGACAACTCAGTGTACGGGGCTATCGTCAGGATACATTACTCACAGATAATGGCATATTATTCTCAGCAGAATTTCGGTTGCCGATTGTGCGTGCGCCTAAGTTGGAAGGGATACTGCAATTGACACCCTTTTTTGACGTAGGCAAAGGCTGGAATGTCAATGGCGAAAACCCATCATCAAATACCTTGGTTAGTACAGGGTTAGGGTTGCTGTGGAAACAAGGTGATAACTTGTCAGCCCGTTTAGATTGGGGAATTCCCTTGACATCAACCGAGGGTGAAAAGCGATCGCTCCAGGAAAATGGGTTGTACTTCTCAGTGCAGTATTCGCCGTTTTGAGTCAGGCGAAAATAACTATTTGCTGACTCACTAGGTTGTCATGAAGAGAAAATCGTCAAGTCAAAATGGCACGCTTATAAGGCGCAAACCCTTAATATGGAAGGATGAGAGGGTCTAGTGGTTGCACAGTCAAGAATTAAAAACTTAATCAGAATATTGATGCGGCTAGATGATTGAGAACATCAGGTTTTCATGACAAATGAGTATTGGTAGTACGAGGGTAAGCGATCGCTTGAAGGTAACTAGGAGTCAATACTTGTCGGTTAAGGGGAAAAGGGGAAGGGGAAAGGGGAAAGAAAAAA
>CAZZZY010000933.1:0-2741 GCA_964658545.1 uncultured Acetobacteraceae bacterium
TTGCAACAGCATTAACACACATTTATCAGCCCCCGCATTTTCGATGAGGATTCTAAGCAACGATGAAAGCAGTTTTTCCAGTTCGATTTCGCCGGAGATAGTTTGGGAAGCTTTGAGAATAGCTTTGAAATCGAGGGAATCAGAGACGCTGGAGGAAGAACTAGAAGAACTAGTGGAGGTGACTGTTCCTAATGCGAAGACGGTTTCGTTAACCGAGAAAGCAGTGCGATTTTGTTGGAGAATAGAAGCCAGCAGTTGAGGATAGCGTCTTTCTAATTCAGCAACTTTGGCTTTCGCACCCCAACGGGCATAGCCATAGTAGGCTTCAATCATGTAGTCGCTAGCAATGCGCTGTCTGCCCCAGTCGAGGTAGAATTTAGCGGCTAGTTCGTTGCCTAGTGCTTCTTCTTGGATGTAGCCGTATTCTTTGGCTAGAGTTATGGCGCGATCGTAATAGTCCATTGCATCGGCTTTGTTGCCCAGAATACGATACTGTTCTGCTGCAACCAAATCAAATTTATGCTGGAAATTCATTGGTGCATCGGTTGCCCATTGCTTCATCTTTTCCTGATTATTCGTGACTCGATTCAGGAGGTGTTCTTGTTGCGAGTGCGATACAGATGGATATATTGCTAAGTGTGCCAAAGAATCATAGAAATGAAATACTGGTACAACAAGAAGTACTTGCACTGCATCTAAATACTGTTCGGCTAGCAGTGCATTTTCCTGTGCTTGTTTGTATTCTGCAAACAGATAACAAAGAATCAGTTTGCTGAGATAAATGTAGTGAACTTCACTTCTATGATTAGCATCTTGAAGCAGTGGCAAAGATATTTTCTCGTTATATATTTCACCCTGGAATTCACAGGGATTCTCTGAGGGATTTAATAAATTTAGGACTGACTGTTGAAAGACTTGATTCCAAGCTAAAGCATTTTTTTGCTTGAGTCCAACCAGAGCATCACTGATGCTGGACATCTCTCGTGCAAGTATAGTCAGTTCTTGTCCAAGAAAATATAGGTGTTGGCATTTGTGTATGGCACAGTAGGCAGCAAATTCAAAATTACCGCTTTCCAATCCTTTTTGATATCCATCCGAGAGAATTGGCAATGTTTCTCTAACATCTACTTTGCCATGAATCAGATGAGATCCTACTACAAGTGACACAGATGCTTTGATTTCTGGAAAGTTGAATTCTTCCGCTAGGCTTAATGCTAAATTACCGAATTGATAACCCAATTCAGCATCCTGAAACACTTCATTTAAGAGGATACCGTAACAACCATAACCATAGCTAGAGAAGGGTGAATTGCCATATTGGAGTGATAAATTTACCAGTTGACAAATAACTAAGGGAAACAGTATAGGTATCGCTTGATAGGTAGGAGGACCCATACGTGCTAACATTCTTGCAACTGCTAACTTCTCGACATCTGTCATTACAGGTAGGTTAATTAAGTCTTCTATCTTCTTCCCTTGGAGATTGCTGACAGTTTGAGCAAGTGCTTGTTGAATGTCTGACGATTCAGGTGATTTAGGTAAGCTTATCCCCAGCAATTCCAGAGCTTCTAATCCAATTTTGACTGCTTCTAGCTTTTTGACTTGCGCCATATCAGCTTGGATTTTTACAGCATAAACTTTCATTTTGTCAACAACAGTTTTTGCCTGTTGCATAACAATATTTGCCCATTGCTGCATCTCTGGAAAATCGCCGCTAAGGTATGCGGTTTCTGTTGCTAGTTCATACAGTGGTAGGGTGAGGTTGTAGTGTGTTTCCCAGCCTGACTGCCCCTTGCTCTGGTTGAGCAAGGCGATGCCTTTAGTGGAATACTCCAATGCAGCTGCATAAGCTGTTGCGGCTCTAGCTTTTTGTCCAGCGTTCAAATTGAGTTGAGCAAGTTCTATTTGCTGGGGTGGTTCAATAATCAGGGATTTGCCGATATTGAGTTGATTGACAATTTCAAACAGGTTTTCATTCTGTTCTGTGACTGGCGTATTGTTCAGCAGCAGTTGCCCAATTTTCAGGTGAGTTACCTGTTTTTGCTCCTCTGGGATGAGAGAATAGGCAGCTTGTTGAACGCGATCATGTAAAAATTTGTATGTAACAGTCTCTTGATTTTCCGGTCTACGTGCAAGACTTTCTTGCCCGACATAAAACTTATAAATATCACCAATAGGTAAAATTAATCCCTCTTGTAATGCTTTCCACAAATCAGCAGCCGCCTCAATTGAAGATTTTTCCGAAACAATTGCTAAAGTTGCTAAATCAAACTGGTTGCCAATACAAGCAGCTAACTGCAATATATCTTGAGTTGATTGTGGCAGTTTTCGTAATTGAACTGCCATAAAAGCAACAACGTCATCTGTAACTGCTTGAGTTATTACCTGTACCATGTCACATTGCCAACACCCTGACTCAAAATCAAATTGAATCAGATGTTCTTGATGCAATGCTTTGAGAAACTGGGTGGCAAAAAACGGATTCCCTTGAGTTTTTTGAGAGACTAATTGAGAAAGAGACCATGCCAAAGTTTCTGGACATTTCAGGGTGTCAGCAACTAACTGATTTACTTGCATTTGACTCAGTGGTGCTAAAGTAATCGTATTAATTGTGGCTTGGCTTTTTTGAATCTCACTCAAAGTCAACATCAAAGGATGTCCTGGGTTGACTTCGTTATCACGGTACGCACCAATTAACAGCATATGCTTTGTATCAGCCATCAATAGCTGTATTAACTTCA
>CAZZZY010000934.1:0-2731 GCA_964658545.1 uncultured Acetobacteraceae bacterium
ATTAGCCCCGAACTTTAGTTCTGGGCGGTTTATGTCTAGAACGAAATAGCCCTGACTTAAGTCCTTACTACAAACCCTCAAAACTAGCTTGACAATTCCCAGAGTTGCATAAAACACTTAAAGCGTGACTTTGCGTATACTCCTAACTGGGGATATACCCATTAGGTAAGGTAGAATATCGTTGCATACAAGTGTGTCGCCTCTTGGACTTAATCTTAGTGGATGACCGACAAAGACTCATGTACAAGCCCCTAAATTTATTTATGGGGATTAAAAATGTTTGAATTTTGAATTCGGAGCGTACTCTTTCAGAGAAGCAAGCTACGCGCAGCGTCTTTGCAGGAGGAGCGACGTGACTTCCTCCTCAGTTGCTACTACACTCAATGAATCGATCATGCAACCACCCATTACAGTTGGCACTGTCTTGCAAAACCGTTACCGAATAATTCAAATTCTTGGACAGGGAGGATTTGGTAGAACCTATCTGGCAGAAGACCAGAGGCGCTTTAACGAACTTTGCGCGATCAAGGAATTGATTTCAACAGCAAGGTCGGCTTTGGCTTGGGAGAGGGCACAAGAGCTTTTTCATCGAGAAGCAGCCATTTTATATCAAATTGAACACCCACAAGTGCCTAAATTCCGGGAAAGATTTGAGCAAGACCAACGCTTGTTTTTGGTGGAAGACTACGTTGCAGGTCAAACGTATCGAGCTATGCTGGCTGAACGTCAAGCTGTGGGTCAAGCCTTCACAGAAGCTGAAGTATTACAACTGATACAGTTATTGCTGCCTGTTTTAGAGCATATTCACAGTCGAGGGATTATTCACCGAGATATCTCGCCAGAAAATATTATTTTGCGAGATAGTGACGCTAAACCTGTGTTAATTGACTTTGGGGTGGTTAAGGAACTGGCAACACGTTTGCGATCGCCAGAGAGCGCAATGCCAGAAACCACTGTGGGAAAATTAGGCTACTCTCCTAGTGAACAAATGCAAACAGGGGGAGCTTACCCTAGCAGTGACTTGTATTCATTAGCGGTGAGTGCGATCGTTTTGCTGACTGGTAAAGAACCAAGCAATCTATTTGACGAAAACCAACTAACTTGGAATTGGCAGCGGTGGGTAAAAGTGAGTCCGCCATTTGCCGAGGTTTTGAATCGAATGTTGAATCATATACCTAGCGATCGCTATCAGAATGCCGCTAGTGTATCTCAAGCATTACAACCTTTAGAGCAAGTTAGTCTTCCTTCCCTGAATGCGTCTAACTTGCAGACAATGGCTGTTGCTCACCGTCCTGACTTAGTAACACCACCAGTTTCGCCCAAGAAACAACCCGATCCCGTCATTCCACCAACTCCTACTAGCTCAGTCTTGGATAATCCGTTAGCGATCGCGGCAATTGGCACTGCTGTAATGATCATCGCCGGATTTGGTTCTTGGACACTAGTTAGTTCTATCCGCAGCAGTCAGTCGAAACCATCACCAAGTGAGACTGAGACGCTTCCACAAAACTTCCCTTCACCAGTGATTACTGGTGGTACTACATTCACATCCACACCCACACCTACACCCACCAGCAATCAACCTGTTGTATCTGGTAAGCGTCTCAATCTGGGAGCATCTAATAACACAGCCACGGTTAAAGATACTCTCAAAGTAAATCAAATAATGCGGTACACTTTTTTTGGGCAGGAAGGTGACAAGTTAACTGCTTTTGTTGACCCAGGAAGCAGTGTTTTGCTAACAGTCTTAAGTCCCAATCAACAACCAATTGATCCTAATACTCAGCAAGTAACAGCATATCAAGGCACATTGCTGGTTACTGGTAGATATATTATTGAGTTAACACTGGTTTCAGGAGTTGCGGAAAGCAATTACAACCTGAATGTTGCATTAGAAAAACCAGTCAAACCAACTCCTACAGAAACACCAATTCCAATTCCCACAGAAACACCAACTTTTCCGCCGGCTGATGGAACACAACCATTTTCTGGCCAAAGAAATTAATGTTAATAAATACACTACTGATTACTGGAACTGATACAGAAGCTGGTAAAACTGTTTTAACAACAGCGTTAGCAGCCTATTGGCAAAAATATTACCCGCAGCGTAGCTGGGGAGTCATGAAACCAATTCAATCGGGGATTGGCGATCGCGAGTGGTATCAAAAGCTATTTGTGCTAGAACAATCCCCAGAGGAAATTACACCGTTGTCCTTTGAAGCACCTTTAGCCCCTCCCATAGCAGCAGCACGAGAAAATCGCCGAGTCGATTTAGCAGTGGTGTGGCAAGCTTTGTCTAAGTTGCGATCGCAACGTGATTTTGTGCTTATAGAAGCTTTGGGGGGGTTAGGTTCGCCAGTAACTGAGGAATTAACGGTAGCTGATTTAGCGGGGGAATGGCGTTTACCAACAGTATTGGTAGTGCCAGTGAGATTGGGTGCGATCGCTCAAGCAGTGGCAAACGTAGCATTAGCTAGACAATCGCGCATCAATCTTAAAGGCATTGTTCTGAACTGCGTACAACCCCGAACGGATGCAGAAATAGCCGACTGGACACCACATCAATTGATTCAATCACTCACTAATACACCAGTTTTAGGCTGCTTACCCTATTTAGATAACCTGACTGACTTAGATAAACTTGCTCAAGTAGCATCAGATTTAGATTGGGAAACACTGACATTTTGAATGGGGCATGGGGCAGGCTGCCCTTGATTTGCCCAAAAATAAG
>CAZZZY010000935.1:0-2714 GCA_964658545.1 uncultured Acetobacteraceae bacterium
CGGAACTTATCGCGGTGGTTTCTATATTGAGCGTGGCTTTTCACTGATCAATACAAGCCAGACTCACTGGTCGATCACGCCCCAGTTATTAGTAGAGAGAGCTATTCAACAAGGCACAGGTGACTTAGGCGCACTGTTTGGTCTGAGGACAACGATAAATTCTGTTTTGAGTCCACGGACAACACTTCAGGGGACTGTGCAATTAAGCAGTCTTGACTTAAGCCAGCTGGCAAACAATTTACAGGTGAATTTGAAATTGCGCCGGAAATTAGGCAATCGCCATCCCTATACCTTGACTCTGCAATGTAGCTACCGCGACCTTTTTTACAACGGTAGCCTTGGCTTGCAAACTGTTCAGAGCAGTTGTGGCACTATTCTTACCTCTCCTAATATTCCTTTAGGAAAAAGTGGCATCAACCTCACCTATCAGGGCAGTGCTCAGTATATCACTGCCAATACTGATCGCCAAGACTTACTAAAACAACCACAGGGATCAACAGGTCTCATCTCACTAGGTCGTTTACAAGGCAGCGCTACCCTCAGTAAAGGCATATTTTTGTGGCGGGGAAAACCATTACCACCCACTGTCACTCAGGGATTACGATACACGGCTAAACCTGTAGTTCCTTACTTGGAAGTAATCACTGTCATCACTGGCACTAGCAGTTATTACACCAGTGGCGATCAGCAAAGCACCTTAACTGGTACAATTGGCTTACAAGGTCAAATTGGTCATTTTTCTCGATCCTATTTAGACTATACCGCCTTTAATATCAGTTTATCCCAAGGCTTAAACAGTGGATCATCGCCCTTTTTGTTTGATCGGTCTGTTGATAACACAGTGTTGAACACTGGGATATCACAGCAAATCTATGGCCCTTTTCGCTTAGGCTTCCAAACATCTCTTAACTTGGAGACTGGTGCAGAACTTAGCACAGACTACGTTTTGGAATATAGCCGTCGCACCTATGGCATCACCTTACGTTACAATCCGGTGTTGCAGTTAGGCGGCTTTACCATCCGAATTAGTGATTTTAACTGGGGTGGCGGTACTGATCCATTTTCTGAAGTTAACCCGGTAGTAAATGGTGTGCAACAAAATAATTATTGAAGGGGGAGTGGGGAAACCCATAAATTCAGTTCCTCTGTACCAAATAGGAGTAGCAATCGTTCACGTATTACCCACTCCCTCTTTTGGTCAGAATTTACAGATTTTCTATCTTTTACCCAGTCTACTAAATCCGCCTTCGTGAGTCGGTAATTCTGCAATCATTTTGCAGTAAAATTAATCGTCTAGATACAGGAGGGCTTTGAGATGACTTGTGTCATCATTGTGCGCCACGGTCAAAGCGGTTATAACACCGAGCGGCGTATTCAGGGGCGCACTGATGCGTCAACATTAACCGAAAAAGGTCGTAACGATGCAAGTATTGTTGGCAAAGCCCTCAGCAATATCTTATTTAATGCGATTTATAGCAGTCCTCTGCAACGAGCGAAACACACAGCAGATATTATTCATAATGAGTTAGCTACTCATCCTGAACAATCTGCTGTAATCCAAGTTTCTGATTTGCTGCTAGAAATTGACCTGCCTTTATGGGAAGCACTGCTAACTTCCCAAGTCAAGCAGAAGTTTGTCGAAGACTACCAAACTTGGCACCAACGCCCCGACCAATTGCGGATGCTGCTAAATGATGCAGAGGGAACGAGAGAACATTTTCCTGTTCTTGCTTTATACGAACAAGCGCGGCAGTTTTGGCAAGAAGTTTTGTCCCATCATCAAGGTGAAACTATTCTCATAGTAGGACATAACGGCATTAATCGCGCCCTAATTAGCACCGCATTGGGAATCCCTCCAAGTCGTTACCATTCAATACAGCAATCTAACTGTGGCATCACCGTACTAAATTTTGCTGGCGGATTGGGCGAACCAGTCCAGCTAGAATCCTTAAATCAAACGCAACACACTGGAGAGACTTTACCCTCATTGCGACCGGATCATCAAGGAATACGGTTGTTGCTAGTGCGTCACGGCGAAACCGACTGGAATCGCCAAACCAGGTTTCAAGGACAAATTGATGTCCCTCTCAACGATAACGGTAGACAACAGTCGCAAAAAGCAGG
This sequence comes from uncultured Acetobacteraceae bacterium, assembly GCA_964658545.1. Lineage (GTDB taxonomy): Bacteria > Cyanobacteriota > Cyanobacteriia > Cyanobacteriales > Nostocaceae > Nostoc. The sequence continues at coordinate 2,125 of CAZZZY010000935.1, forward strand.
CGAATTTCTCCAAGAGGTAGCGATTGATTTTGCTGTAAGTAGCACAATGTTGCGCCCTAAAGAAACAGCAGAGATTATTTTAAAACAGCATCCTAATGTAAAGCTAGACTTGCAAGATGGTTTAAAAGAAATCAGTCATGGACTCTGGGAAGGAAAATTAGAAACAGAAATAGAGCAAGAGTTTCCCGGAGAGTTGCAGCGCTGGCGGTTAGTGCCGGCCCAAGTGCAAATGCCTGAAGGGGAAAATTTGCAACAGGTGTGGGAACGCAGCGTTGCAGCTTGGCAATCAATTGTGGAAGCCGCATTAACCAATCAATTTAAAACTGTATTAGTAGTAGCTCATGACGCTACTAATAAAACTCTACTTTGCCACATTCTGGGTTTATCGCTAGAAAATTTCTGGAATTTCCGTCAGGGTAATGGCGCAGTCAGCGTTATCGACTACCCTTCTGGAATCGATGGTTTACCAGTACTGCAAGCAATGAACATCACCACTCACTTGGGTGGCGGGGTACTAGATAAAACAGCAGCAGGGGCATTGTAATTGAATGCTGAGTTAGGAATAAAATTAGGAGTGAAAAATTATGATT
>CAZZZY010000936.1:0-2714 GCA_964658545.1 uncultured Acetobacteraceae bacterium
GGTAAATTGTCAGGTAATCTCTACTTTTAGAGTCTTTTTACCTGTGATTCATGATTGGGTGCGAGGGGAGAAACAGAGATGGCGGAAGATTCACAGATTCGAGAATTACTCAAAGCTTGGTTAGATTACATCCATGTTGAAAATTTGAGTAATGCCAAAGTAGAAGCTGACGATTCAGAACAACCAAACATCTGGGACTCTCTCGTAAATCTGGTAGGCGATAAATTATTAATAGACGAGTCTTTATTTAAAAACATAAAGCAACCGTTTAAAAGTGCAAAGAACTTTGAGCAAACAAAATTACCATCAATTGCTGTAGCTTTCCCACAGCAATATATAGTTGAATCGAATCGCCGTCAATTTCGCCCGTTGTTCACTATCAACGTTTCGACACTATTCGAGGGCAATTATCGCAGTAGCGGATGGAATTTAACTGATTATGAGTTTCAGCCTGTTATTCCCAATTTGATGCAGTGGTACGGACTAGAAGAAGAAGCGGCTGAGTCACTGGTAACAAGGGAAGGGTTGAAAGTTTTTCTCGAAACTACTTTCAATCGTCCCTTTAAAACGCTACAAGATTTTATGGGGCTGATTGAATTACCGGACTTTCCAGTGCGGTCAAAACTTCTCCCTTATCTGTTGGACTTTGATTACGCTGCTTTTAATTACAACCTCAAAAAAGATTTTCAGAAAATCAGCGAAAACAGTTACGCTCATTGGGCAAGACCAGGACATCCGGCTTACGAATACTTGTTTGGGCAACCAAAAGCACCTCAGCATGATGTCCTTTTTCTGGGTGCTTTTCCTAACTCACTACCCGATGACTATCAAGCACTTGCTCTTAAACATTCTCAGTCACATCCTATTACTGCTGTGATTGGCCCACCGGGGAATGGTAAGACGACATTGTTGTTGCATAAGATAGCGCAGCAAGTGGTACGTCGAGCCGTGGAATTGGCAACAACGGGTCAAGATAAAAGTAACCTAACTGTGGTAACAAGCACTAACAAATTTGCTGTAAATAACGTTGAGAAAATCTTAGCCAACAACTTGACCTCTGACCGTTTCTACTTATCAGGAGGTTCTAGGGATTTAGTTGAGAGCCAAGTGTTACCTAGTTTACAAACTGCACTCGACTGGCTTGCCAAAGAGACGTTTAAATCAGATGAATGGGAGTCAGCTAGGCAAAAATTGTTAGCAGGTGTTCAGCAAATAGAATCTCACCTTCAGCAAGACGAGCATGATCTTCAACAGAAAAGTGCTGATGCTCAGTTATTAGAGTCGCTATGCCACGATATACAATTGCTGTCAGTGGCGATAAAAACTTCTGCATTTGAGTCTTCGTCACCATTAGAATTTGACCGCGACTACTCTAGGTTTCCAGTAGAAGCCTATCAGCAGATAAAACAACATCTTGGCAGTGCAAGGCGTTCTTTGCCTAGAGTTGATTACTGGCAGCCTTCTGTTAGAGATAACAAATGGTTTGTCAAGCTTTTGCAGACGATTAAACGATTCTGGCACTCGATAACCAAAACCAGCACACATCATGTTCTCAAACGCTTGCACAAACAGATAGAGATGCCTGTGTTGGCGACGCTGGCCACCCCATTTCAATTTCAAATCCCACTAACAACTGAATCTCTCATCGCCGCCCAGCAGAGTGTTGACCAGCTTATTGCAGAAGCATCTTTTTGGCAGCAACAACAGAATGGTATTGACAGCACACAACAGCAGCTTGAGTCAAGAAAGCAGCAACTCAAAGACCTGATTACTCGCCGTTCTCAAATCGAAAACCGACTCGCTACCTATCCCACCAAAGATTTTTACAGTCGTTTCTACACCGAATTGCACTCACTGCAAGTAGAGTTATTTGAGTGGTCTTGGCAATTTCAACAGCAAGAGGCTCGGCGGCGAAAAGATGAAGTAATAGCTTCCATTAGGACTTACATTGCATTATTGAATGGCGAATGGGATGCTTACCGTCAGTTATCTGTTAATTGGAGAAACATTTATCGGGATATCAGCCTGTTATTTCCGGTGTTTCTTTGCACTTTGCACTCCATCCGCAATTTGTTACCTTATCCCGATAGTGGCTGTATTGACCAAGTAATTGTAGATGAAGCGGGTCAGATTCCACCGCATCAAGTTTTCCCCGTTTTAGTTAGATGTAATCGGGCTTTGATTGTTGGCGATCCATTGCAATTGGAGCCGGTTGTTAATTTGAGCGACCAGAAGAAAGAGGAATATCGCAGCAAATCTTTTCTGTCACAAGGACTTACAGATGTAGATTATGACCGCTACAGCCCTACTGCTTCCACAGCTTATGATCGGGCGGCTGGGGCATCAGGGCAACCGCAAGATATCGGTCAGGCTATTATCCTTAAATACCATTACCGTTGTGTTCCGGTGATTGCTGATTTTTGCGATCGCTTGTGTAATTACGGCATGATCATCAAAACTGAACCTTTTGCTTCTCGGTTGGGTACTAACCTGATTGCTTGCAATGTGGAAGGGAGACTGGAGAACAACGTTAATTGGGCAGAAATTGATGCAGTAGAAGCGTTGATTGAGGAGTTGTTAGCGGCAGGTTATTGCTTAAATTCTCCTGACTCTGACAACACAATTGGCGTGATTTCACCTTACCGCCGTCAAGTAGATGCGCTGACTCAACGTTTAAAATCTCGCTGGTCAGATTTTTCCCCCAAGAGCATTGG
>CAZZZY010000937.1:0-2709 GCA_964658545.1 uncultured Acetobacteraceae bacterium
TGCTGTGCCCCTACCTGTGTACTTCATTTACCTGAAAAATGCTGTAAATTACAATGCAAGCCTGATTGCAACTCCCCGTCTATACTTTCATGGCATGAATGGCTGTAATTTTCACAGAGCATAGTTTAGAGCTTTTCAAGCGTGCCATTTGCATCTTTATCAAGGGGATAAATATAGTGATTACGAATGCTTATATTATGATCTGTGCGCCAGAAGAACTCTACAACCATCACTCCCCCCCTTTTTATTTAAAGTCGGCGGGAAACTCTATTCCCTTGAGTGGGTGGAGTAATTCATCTTTTGTCATTCCCTAAGTCATGCACAACCATGATTTTAGTCATGGTTATAGTTATGACTTTTGTCTCTACTGACTAGCGTGTTTCGCCAATTATATTTATTTTATCAACAACATCTCCCCAATGTAACCTACTTCTATTGGGGCTTTTGCAATAGGTATATATCAATTACAAATTATTTGAAACATTCCTGACACCTGATAAGTCTTACTGTACTTGATAGTATCAATAGCTGAAAACAGGATTTATATATTAATTAATTTTTTAAAGGAGTAAATCAAGTGACGGTCATTGCGAAACCTAAAAGAAAAAAGATTGCACAACAAAATTTGTGGTTTATACATTGGTTGATGGCAAGTTTCTACTTGCTTTTGCTTGCTGGTGGAATTTACATGACTCACTTAGGACATGATGTCTTCTATCGACGTTCTTTGTATGACTTCCACAAAACTCTTGGAGTTATAGTCATGAGTTTGTTACTAGCACGAATTACTGTCTTGCTGCGTGTTCAGCTCAATAGCAAGCGTTTATCACAGCCAAAAAAGAATTGGATACAAACATTCGTTGTCCATACATCTCTGTACTTATTTATGCTATTTGTTCCTCTAAGCGGCTACTTGTTATCTAATGCTGGTGGCCATGACATCATTATCTTCGGTACTAATATTGCTTTACCACAGTTATTTGCTAAGAATAGACAATTAGCCCTTTTGGGTACAAACTTACATTTTTGGTTGTCTTATACTTTTCTAGTTTTCATTATTTTACACACCCTACAACAGTGGAGATATCTACGGGGTATTTGGCGGAGAATCGGAAATTAATTGGAGGTGAAAACTCATTATCTATTGCTGAAATTGTTCAGTTAAAATTGATATGGCGAGTCGTTGGTAATAGATTGCTCAGTTTTTAAACTTCGCAGAGTTAGAGACCAATATTGCTTTATTGATAAAACGACATAACGCTTTTCCATTACTCTGGATAAAAATCTCAGCCCGCTTTTAAACAGGAGACAGAAACTGGGTTTGGAGCTTTATTTTCTAATATAATAGCTAAAATCATTTCTTTGGGCTGAAAGTCTTGTGTAACAAAGAATAGATCCCATCCCCTGTGCTTCTTCTGCTTCATTACTTATAAAGAACCATACAGGAAATAAACACAACACAGAGAAAGTGGTATAACTAGATATAGTTACAACTTGAAAAAAACAAGTGAAAACAGGGGTAGATAGCTATTTAGTCAAGCTCGCCTCAGTCTACGAGGCATCCAAAAGCGTCAAGGTTGTTCCTAGCGTAGCTAATTTCAAATTTGTGAATTGGAAAAAGTTATCTAGCGGTGCTGTGATGCATTTGTTCTATGTAGCACTGGTTACGAGTTTCGTCAGTATTACTGGTGAAGCTTTAGCACTTCAGAAAATAGGAAATAATGGGTCTGAAGTTAGCATTAGCCAGAGGTGTTTAAAAAAGTTAGGCTACTTTAATGGCCCAGTGACAGGTAAATTTGCTACCTTGACTCAAAATGCTGTGATCAAATTCCAGCAAGCTAATGGAATACCTGCTACTGGGGCTGTGGGTCCTAATACTCAACGAGCATTGCAACGGGCGTGTCAAACTAGAACTTTTAGTAGAAATACCAGTGGCAGATTGCGATTGCCAAGTGGACAATATCCTGTTCTTTCTCAAGGCAAAACTGGTGCAGCCGTGACAAGGTTACAACAGCGTCTCAGACAGTTAGGCTACTTGAATGCTAACCCGACTGGGAATTTTGGCCCAATGACTAGAGATGCTGTCATCAAATTCCAGCGAAATTATCGCATAGTTGCTAACGGAATTGTAAATCGACAAACTTGGAATGCACTACTAGGTTCCTCTACGACTCAAGCTAGATCAAGTCTCTCGACTCAACAAGTGAGAGAATTACAAGTGCATTTGCGGCAGCTAGGTTATTTTAATACTAATCCCACTGGAAATATTGGACCAATGACCAAAGAGGCTGTCATCCAATTCCAGCGGAATTATCGCCTACCTGTTAATGGCATCGCCAATGGTCAAGTTTTGGAGGCAGTGCGTAGAGCCTCCACAGGTGGATATACTACTCAACAAGCAAGCAGAAATTATCTGACTGTAGGCGATCAGGGAGAGAATGTCAGATTAGTTCAAGAGCGTTTGTCGCAGTTGGGTTTCTCTAATAGCAATCCTGATGGCGTTTTCAACGATTACACCAGAGAATCTGTGATTGCATTCCAGCAATCTTCTCGACTTAATTCTACTGGAAATGTAGATTGGCAAACTTGGCAAGCATTAGGGTTAAATAGCTCGACTGGGGGCAATTATACTGAGACTAATGGTTATTTAGTACCTGTTACTAATAGCTATGGATCACCTCCTACCAATGGCTATGTTGTACCTGTTAC
>CAZZZY010000938.1:0-2707 GCA_964658545.1 uncultured Acetobacteraceae bacterium
CAGTTGAGAAAATTCTCAATTATTTTCGAGATTTTTAAACCCCTACCCTTGAAAGAGGGGGGAAGGGGGGTTAGGTCTGCGTATAATTATGTGGTATCTAAATCTTTTCTGGAGATGTCTAATGCACACAATTTCTTTCTATACGGGGGTCTTCTATTTGTTTAAAAATCGATTCCATCTTTTCTGTTAAGAAATTCTGGGGATTTAACCCCAGCACAAAACGTGCTGCCTGTTATTGCTGGGGACTTAACCCCCCAGAATTTGTTAAATGAGTATTTAATAGAGCTTAGAAGCTGTAAGTATTGATTTTGTGTTATTTCAAGGTTTTCTCAACTTAAACAAACCATTTGACTGGACTTCCCACGACTGCGTAGCGCGGGTGCGAAAATTGTTGCGCCTCAAACGTGTAGGACATGCGGGAACCTTAGATCCAGCTGCTACAGGGGTTTTACCAATCGCCTTTGGTAAAGCCACAAGATTATTGCAATATCTGTCAGAGAACAAAGCTTACAAAGCCACTATTCGGCTGGGTGTGAGTACTACAACCGATGATTTACAAGGTGAAATCATCACTTCTCAACCTTGTGCTGGATTGAGTTTGGCAGGAGTGAAAAGTGCATTAGCACAATTTGAAGGCAAGATTGAGCAAATACCACCTATTTACAGTGCAATCCAAGTGGATGGTAAACGCCTCTACGATTTAGCACGCCAAGGGAAAACGGTGGAAATTCCAGTGCGAACAGTCGAAGTTTTTCAGATAGATATTTTGGACTGGAGAGAAGGAGATTTTCCTGAATTGGATGTGGCGATCGCCTGTGGTTCTGGTACATATATGAGAGCGATCGCTCGTGACTTAGGTGCAATCTTAGAAACTGGTGGCACTCTTGCCGCTTTAATCCGCACCGAAAGTAGTGGTTTCGATTTAACAGATAGTCTTACCTTGACTGATTTAGAAGCACAACTACAAGCCGGAACATTTCAACCCATTTGTCCAGATGCCGCTTTACAACATTTATCATCTGTTACTTTACCAGCAACGTCTGCTCAAAAGTGGTGTCAAGGTCAGAGAATTTCTTTAACTTTTGATGTTTCTGGAATAGTGCGAGTTTATGATGAAGAAACTCGCTTTTTAGGTATTGGACAATTACAAGACGAAGCGTTAATCCCCCAAATGGTTTTTGAACCGATTTCTTAATATCGAACCCATTGCTAATCGCAGTTTTGATAATCTCGATGAGGTTGAGGAAATTTTAATTCAACGTTGTCGTCAAATTATTGACCAGCCTGATTTTGTACATGGTTTAACCAATTTTCACTGGTGTCCGACAGTTGCGGCTTAATTATGGGTAATTTAACGGACATGATATCATTTACGATTTATTAATTGAGGGCCGGTTTCAAGCCGCGTTCAACGATTGTATGTGCGATCGCTCTGCATCTTCTGGTTAAAAAGTGCGTAGGCGTAGCCCGTCGTAGACATCACTATTACACAAACTACAACTCAATGTGGCAATACTGAGTCAAGCACAGGTATTTCCTGTGCAGAATGGAATCTTAGCGTACTTGGAATCTTGGCGGTTTGTTAAAAAGAGCGATCGTCTCAATATAGCAGTAGGTTAAGATTAGCTCGCTCAGTCTATTATGAATCTTGGTACACTACTTAAACTCGATGATTAGCTGATCCCACTGACTTGAGAATGCCATCTTCTAATTGATGAATTGACATCATAATACCATTTGTAGGGTTATTAAGTAGTGAATCCTTAACCTCATCTAAATAGTCCCAAATTGCTGCTCGTAAAATTGGTCTATTTACGCTTACTGTGCGGTTGTAATCCCACAAATCCCAGATAATTATACCTATACCAACAATTGGATCTAAAAATTCTGCACCGATCTTTCCAGCGATAGCACCACCAGTTTTTGCAGCCATTTTTGCGCCAGCTTTCCCAGCAAATTTAATAGCAAGTGTACTTCCAATCTTCACCGCCCCAGGAATTGCCGCTTTAACAAATAAGTAACTACCCCCACCTACTAATGCTTTAAGTGATAGGTTAGAAGTAACCCCTCCATTATCATTGATTGTAATGGCAATATCATTAAGATAACGCTGCCACTCTCCTTGAGGTATATTGTAGTTGCTATGAATATTAGAAATATTTTTTTCTAATTGAGAGATATACTGATTTACAGTATCGTTTGTTATCCTCTCAAGTTCAAATTGAGCAATTTTAGGTCTGAGAACACGTTTGGCAAATTCTAGTTGAAAATTCTCAGTCATTTTCTGTGCTACTACTTGATCTGGAGATGGTGTGTCGCTATCTATCCAGTGAGATGCAGCAGAAGATAAATATACAAAAGGAGCGCTGAATTCAAGTTTCTTTTGATTGAAGTAATTAAAATACCAATCTAGAAAACTACCATTAACACGAGTCTTTAATTCATCAACCCAAGCATCTAATTTTGCTGATGCAAACTCCTGGGCAGTAGTATCTGCATTTTTGATCGCAGTTACAATATCTTGATCAACCATACTCCAGTCAGATTGTTTGTCAATAGCTACTAATGAAGGCTTACTATTGCCTGGAGTGACTATATCTTGCTGGGAGGAGTGTGCTATAAAGCCTCTGCCTAGTAGTGGGATAATAACAACGACAATTACAATAGCCCACAAATAAGGACTCACTGATTTAATAAACTGTCCCAC
>CAZZZY010000939.1:0-2705 GCA_964658545.1 uncultured Acetobacteraceae bacterium
AGCCAGTGCGCCCTTGCGGGTTCCCCGACTTGTAGCAACTGGCGCGACGCAGAGAGAAGAAAGAGAAGGAAAAAATTGCTTAACTGAACTGTATTGTCCTATAGTATGGGTTCAATACTTTTATCAATGTGTTGTTTCTATTACAAGTTATCAAAATAACTTTAATATATAGTAATATTGTGAATCAGGTAATTTTTTACTTCAAGATTTAGGAAAAATAATTAATTTTCCGTTAAGATTTTTCTTCCTTAAATAAAATATTTATTGAAAATTTATTCTTTCAACACTGATTAAGAAATTATATGCATGAATTGATGAACATGAAAACGCCAGTTGGCATAAGATTGTGCCAAGTTAGCTTGTCATCGTTGGAAGAATAATTAAGTATGGTGTTGCGGCTATAGGTGTAAAAAACATTTCATATTTCTCATAAATCTTCCAAATAAATATAGTGTTTCGATATTAAAGGAGTCTGATAGTGGGTAAGATTAGTCTGAATCAAGAGCAACAGGTTACTACTTCAGCACAAAGTGCAGTTGACATCAGACAACTATCTACTATTTTGCTTCGCCGACGCTTTCTGATCTTGGGGATTTCCTGTGTAGTTATGTCAGCTGCTAGCCTCTTGGCTGTCATCGCCAAACCTACTTACCAGAGCAATATGCAGATATTGGTGAATTCCAATTTATCTGAAGGGGCACAGTCAAATAATATTCCAATAGGGGTAGATACTCAGGTTACTGATTCTAATTCTCAAGTTGTTGATTCCACTACTCAGATAAAACTCATGCTGAGTTCTAAGCTTCTCCAGAAAGCCGTAGATTTAGTTCATTCTGATTATCCTGATATTACCTTAGAGAATATCAATGGTCAAACAAAACAGAACAGAAAAGCACCTCTAGAAGTAACTCCAGAAGATGGAGGTATAGGAGCTAATAAAGTTTTTAGTCAAGTCTTTAAAGTTTCTTTCAATGATGAAGATCCAGTCAAAGCACAAAAATTACTTCAAGCTCTACAAAAAGTCTATCAAAACTATAATAAAGAACAAAAAAAAGAACGTTTGAATCAGGGACTAGCTTTTGTAAATGTTCGCTTACCTGAGATAAAAAAAGAGGCGAGTAAAGCTGATAAAAATTTGGAACAATTTCGCAAAAAACATAAATTACTCGATCCCGAAGTAGAAAGTAAAATCTTACTAGAATCTCTAGCTGATATTCAAAACCAACTCCAAACCACTCGTGCTAACCTTCAAGATGCAAACGCTCGTTACGATAACCTAGAGCAACAAATAGCGTCTTCTTCCCAGCAGAATGAACTAATTTCTTCTCGTTTAAATCAGTCAAGCCGCTATCAAGCATTATTGAGTGAAGTTCAAAAGACTGAACTAGCATTGGCTAAGGAGCGGCTGCGTTATACAGACGATTACCCATCGGTACAAAAACTAAAGCAGCAACGCCAAAATCAATTATCGCTATTACGAGAAGAGGTGAAAGCTATTACTAGCAGCAAGGGAGAACCGCTCTTAAAAGGGCAAATGCTAGGGGTTGATCCCACGCTAATAGACGAGTTTATTATGGTGCAGACAACTGTTTTAGGACTAACTGCCAACGAAAAGAATCTAGCCGAGTCAGAACAGCGACTCCGCTCGGAGGTAAACAAATACCCAAGCTTAATAGCAGAGTACAATCGTCTACTGCCAAAGGTAGAAAGTAGTCATAAAACCCTTGAACAACTCCTGCAAGTACAACAGTCTTTAGGACTAAAAATTGCTCAGGAAGGATATAATTGGCAAGTTTTGACAGAACCTGCTTTAGGTACTTACATGGGGAGCAACAGATTATTACTTTTGCTTGGAGGAGCGGTAGTTGGGCCGATTTTAGGTATCTTAGCAGCACTGATTTTGGAAAAGTTTAATGATGCTATTTATTGTGTGGGAGATTTCAAGAAACTGACTAACCTACGTGTACTAGGATCAGTACCAAAACTACCTTCGTATGGTGTCAAAAAGCAGCGACTGGGACTGCCTTGGAATGGATGGCGAAGCTCAGATTCCTCTGTAATAGAAACCACTACTAGATTGCCAGTCCATCAAAACCTGGACATGATCTACCAAAATATTCAGATATTAAAATATCCCTTACCCTTCAAGTCGTTGATGTTGACTTCAGCACTACCAGGAGAAGGGAAAACAACCTTAGTATTAGGGCTTGTGGCTAGCGCTACTCGGATGCATCGACGGGTATTAGTTATTGATGCTAACCTACATAATCCTAGCCTGCACAAAATCCTGGAACTATCCAATGATTGGGGACTATCTCTGTTATTAGTTGATGAGATAACTACTCATTTTCAAGACTACATCCAGCCGATTCACCCCTCTATTGACGTTTTAACTGCTGGGCCTGTACCAGAAGACACGGTGAAGTTGCTCAGTTCTCGAAGAATGAAAGAACTAATAGAGTTATTTGAACAAAGTTATGATTTAGTGCTAATAGATGCTCCGCCTATTTTAGGCACGGTTGATGCCAGGATTGTGGCATCTTTTTGCAATGGTATTGTGATGGTAGAGCGGATGGGTAAAGTAACCCGAACTGAACTGATTCAAGCTACAGAAATTTTGAGTAAGTTGAATTTAATTGGAATTATCGCTAATGAAGTGAGCAATTCTCACAAGGTATTGGCATCGTAGACTGAAGAAGCATTGG
>CAZZZY010000940.1:0-2698 GCA_964658545.1 uncultured Acetobacteraceae bacterium
GGCTAAAGCCGTAACACACCCTACTTTTTGATTTACTTTATAAATGGTCTCTAATTTAAAAAATGATTCAACAAAATTTTATAGGAGTTATGAGTTATGGTTCTTATTATTAACAGACGCGATTAATCGCATTTCTCCAAACTCCTTGTACAGACGCGATTAATCGCGTCTCTCCAAACCCCTAACTTTTCTCATGCCATCCAAAATCTTACCACCGCCCCTGAAACCTGGAGACTTGTTGCGAGTAATTGCCCCTAGTGGTGCTTTGCGAGAATTTGAGGTATTTGAACAGAGTGTAGAAATTTGGCGATCGCGTGGTTATCAAGTAAAAATCAGTCCTCAGATAGATGACAAATGGGGTTATTTAGCTGGGACGGATGAAATCCGCCGTCAGCAATTAGTAGCAGCATGGCAAGATCCAGATTGTCGCGGTATTCTCTGTGCCAGAGGCGGTTTTGGCAGCACCCGCATTTTAGAAGATTGGAATTGGCAAGCAAACTCAGCCCTTCCCAAGTGGCTTATAGGCTTTTCTGATATCACAGCTTTATTGTGGAGCCTTTACATAGCAGGAATTTCCGGCCTTCATGCTCCTGTGTTGGTGACTTTGGCAGATGAGCCAGATTGGTCAATTGAGCGATTATTTGATTCGCTAGAAGGTCGTCCTCTCGCGCCTCTCAAAGGTTGCGGGTGGGGTGGCGGCGTGGTAACTGGTACTTTATTACCAGGTAATCTCACTGTGGCTACCAACCTTTTAGCTACACCAATCTTGCCACATCTGGATGGTGTAATCCTGGCCTTGGAGGATGTTACGGAAGCACCCTATCGCATCGACAGAATGCTGACACAATGGCGTTTGAGTGGTGCTTTGTCGCAAGTCTGCGGTATTGCTTTAGGCGGTTTTACTCGCTGCGAAGCACCGCCAAATGTGCCTAGCTTTAGTGTAGAAGAAGTATTGCGCGATCGCTTGGGCGATTTGGGTATTCCTGTTGTCTCTGACTTACCTTTTGGCCATGATAGCCCCAATGCAGCCTTACCAGTGGGTGTAGAGGTAACTTTAGATGGGGATGCAGGAATATTAGCGATCGCGCCATAGTTGAGCGCAAATATTGATATTTTATTTTTCATTTTCTCACATAATTAATGTACTTGCTTAACTACTTGGTATGAACTTTATTTTTTTACAATCTCAAATTAAAAAAATTTCCCGCAAGTTGAACAATTCTACTTGGTTGCTTTCACTGATGGGAATTATTGCGAGTATATTTTTTATATTATATGGTTGTCAGGGGACAGTTCATCAGAATGACAGGGTAATTCATCTGAGTCTATGGCAATCAATCAATCCCCCTGTGAACCGGGATGTGTTTAACAAACTAGTAAATAAATTTAATCAAGTTCATACTGATATCCAAGTAGAATCTATCTTCATAGGTCAACCCCAATTGCCAAAAATATTAACCGCAGTTGTGGGCAACGCACCTCCAGATATTCTGTATTTCGATCCTCAATTGACAGGTCAGTTTGTGGAATTAGGGGCAATTCGACCTTTAGAAGAATGGCTGGAAAAATTGCCATTGAAATCGGAAATTAGCCCCAATCTATGGGAGGAATTAAAATTAGATGGTCATCTTTGGTCAATCCCCCCCTCCACCAGCAATGTAGGTATTTTTTACCGACCTAAACTTTTCCAAGCTGCGGGAATTACGCAAACTCCTAAGACTTGGGAAGAGTTGAGAGAAGTTGCCAAAAAATTGACTATAGACCGGAATGGCGATAATCGACCTGAACAGTACGGAATGTTACTGCCTTTAGGAAAGGGAGAATGGACTGTCTTTAGTTGGTTCCCCTTTTTATTAAGTGCTGGGGGAGAAGTTGTTACCAATAACCGTCCGAACTTGACAAATCCAGGTGCGATCGCAGCCTTACAATTTTGGCAAGATATATTAAAAGATGGTTCCGCAACCCTATCTTCCCCAGAGCGAGGTTATGAAGAAGACGCTTTTATTGCGGGTCGTGTTGCTATGCAGATCACAGGCCCTTGGACTTATATAATGAAGTCCAAGGTTGACTTTCAGGTATTCCCTATACCTGCAAAAGTGAAGTCGGCTACGGTGACAGGCACTGAAAGTATGTATTTGATGAAGACTACACCAAAAAGAGAGCAAGCCGCACTCAAATTTTTTGAGTATGTTTTGAGTGAGGAATTCCAAACAGAATGGAGTATAGGGACGGGTTTTTTACCAGTTAACCTCAAATCGGCCCAAAGTCAGGCTTATCAAGAATTTCTCCAGCAAAAACCTGTTTTGAAAGTCTTTATTGACCAAATGCCTGTAGCTGGTTCTCGACCAATCATTCCTGGTTATAGTCGTTTGTCTGACAGTTTAGGTCGAGCCATCGAAGCCGCCATGCTAGGCGCATCCCCAGAAACAGCACTCAAGCAAGCCCAAGCAAACCTCGATTCAATTTGGGATTCCCTACAATCTAGATGAAACCAAAATCCTACCAGCACCCCTCAAACCTGTTAAAAAGTAAAAAGCTGTGCAAGCACTCTCCACTCGCAGACGCAAAGCGGCTTATGGGAAAGTAACAAATGTTTTTGCTTCGTTCCATAAATAAATTTTCGGCGTAAGACCATTTTCTTTATCAATACCTTTGCCAAAATAAGAGCCTAGAAAAATTTTGGCAAAACTGGCAAAAT
>CAZZZY010000941.1:0-2691 GCA_964658545.1 uncultured Acetobacteraceae bacterium
CGCACCCACTTTAATCACTGCCACACCACCAGCGAGCTTGGCGATGCGTTCTTGCAGTTTTTCTTGATCGTACTCAGAATCGGTTTCTTCCAACTGCCTGCGAATTTGACCAATCCGTTTTTGTACCTCCGGCTTGGTGACACTGCCAGCTACAATGGTGGTGCTTTCTTTGTCAATGGTGATTTTGCGAGCAGTTCCCAGCGCTTCTAGAGAAGCGGTATCCAAACTTAAGCCGATTTCTTCAGAAATCAACTGTCCATCGGTGAGAATGGCAATATCTTCTAACAAAGCTTTGCGGCGATCGCCAAACCCTGGTGCTTTAATCGCAGCTACAGCTAGTACACCCCGCGCTTTGTTCACTACCAAAGTTGCCAAAGCATCACCTTCGACATCTTCAGCGATAATCAGCAAGGGCTGACCAGAACGGGCGACTTTTTCCAACACTGGTACTAAATCTTGGATGCTGCTGATTTTTTTATCAGTAACCAAGATTCGGGCGTTTTCAAATTCCACGATTTGCCGCTCGTTGTTGGTGACAAAGTAGGGTGAAATATAACCCCTGTCAATCTGCATCCCTTCAACTACTTCTAGTTCAGTTGTGAGGGATTTAGATTCTTCAACGGTAATGACACCATCTTTGGTGACTTTTTCCATTGCTTGGGCTAACATTTGACCAACTTCTTCATCGTTACCAGCTGAGACAGTGGCAACTTGAGCGATCGCACTTCCTTCTACTGGCTTGGCTACTCTGGCAATTTCTTTTACCAGAGCCTCAATGGTTTTGTCGATCCCGCGCTTCAAACTAACTGGGTTACTACCCGCAGCGACGTTCTTCAAGCCTTCCCGAATCAACGCCTGTGCCAAAACTGTAGCAGTGGTAGTACCATCCCCAGCGACATCTTTAGTTTTTGAGGCTACTTCCTGGATGAGTCTTGCACCAGTATTTTCCAAAGGATCTTCTAATTCAATTTCCTTGGCAACAGTGATACCATCGTTGACAATTTGAGGTGCGCCAAATTTTTTCTCTAAAAGGACATTGCGACCTTTGGGCCCCAAGGTGATTTTTACGGCATCGGCAAGGGCGTTAACACCCCTTTCTAGAGCTCGCCGCGATTCCTCGTCAAATGCAATAATTTTCGCCATGTTTTATTTCTCTAGCGCTTTCATTAGACAATTTAGCACTCACGGGGCAAGAGTGCTAATCTCTCAAGTGGCTCAAGTTACAAATGGAAATAAAAAAAATTGATTAATATACAGGTGATGCTCATATTAGATACTGGCAGCAATGCTTGAATTGGGAGATGAATCTAGACGACTCCCTTAAATCCATTGGTATTGCCGACCCTAGCGGCACCGGCTGGTTGGCGGTAGTATTTACGTTTCTCTTGGCTTGGCTTGTAACTTGGCGTTTAATTCCGACAGTCCGTAAATTCGCCTTGCGGGTAGGTTGGGCTGACCAACCCAACGCCCGGCGACTCAACCGAGAACCTTTACCCAATGCAGGGGGGCTGGCTATCTACGCGGGTGTAATTGCCGCGTTGGTATTAGCTAGTCTTTTACGACCGATCGAACTCCAAAACGTATTGGCTCAGGTGCTCACTATTCTGTTGGGGGGTTCGATATTAGTCCTTGTAGGCTTTATCGACGATCAGTTCGGCTTACCGCCCTCTGTTCGATTGTGGGCGCAAATTGTCACGGCACTGTTGCTGGTAGCTAATGGTATCAGTGTCAAAGTTATGTTTGGCACCCCCATCGACTCACTTCTGTCTATGTCGCTGACAGTGTTGTGGGTAGTAGGGATTACCAACGCCATCAACTTGATGGATGGTATGGATGGTTTGGCAGGGGGAATTAGCTTTATTACTGCCATGAGTTTGTTGGGGGTTGCAGCCCAATTTAACAACCGTGCAGCGGCAATCTTGGTACTCGCAGCCTTGGGAGGTGCTGCACTCGGCTTTTTACGCCATAACTTCCATCCGTCACGAATTATTATGGGTGATGCCGGAGCATACTTTTTTGGCTATGTGCTGGCAGCAACTAGTATTTTAGGTAAACTGCAACAAAACACAGTTTATGCGCTAATTCCTACGGTTTTATTTCTATTATTGCCAGTGCTAGACACCACTCAAGTATTTGTACGGCGGCTACTAGCGGGAAATAATCCTCTGAGTACTCCTGGCAAAGACCATTTGCACCACCGTTTACTTGCTTGGGGATTCTCCCAGCGCCATGCTGCATTCACGCTTTGGTCAATTACCTTATTTTTCAATTTGCTGGCGATGAAAATTCAAGGTATGAGTTTGGCTGTGATGATGACTACCGCCATTAGCATTATCATCCTTTTGGCCTTTACTGTCTGGCAAAGAATACGCCAACAGCCTTAGTTGTAGGGTTGGCATTGCAATGCTAGCCCTACAAAGAGCAGTAACACTGCGCTAAAATCCAAAATTGTTTGACTATTCCACCAAAAATTCAAGCTTGAGTTGAATTGTCTTGCAACCAAGTAACTAAATCTCCTTCTGTGGAAAAATCTAACAGTGCCTCGGCTAGATTTTCAAGCTGTTCGATAGATAGCTGACTGATGCTGTCTTGCAATTGCTGACTCAAATTACCAATGCGTCGTCGCAACTGACGTATAACCACCTCTAGAGTCTGTTCTTGCCTGACTTCATCACGGACTTCCTCAATGAC
>CAZZZY010000942.1:0-2686 GCA_964658545.1 uncultured Acetobacteraceae bacterium
CTTGGTTCGGATTGGGAAGTTTTCGTTGGGTACTCTTCTGATCACCTTGATTTTCTAGTTTAGTTAGTGCCTGTTTTGCTAGATTTTCAGCTGCTTGTTTAAATAATGGTTCTATTTTATTTCGCCAATATTGAGTATTAGGCAACTTTTCTGGATGGTTTCTATAATCTAAAACTTTATCCCATTTCCCATCATCCAGCGCTTTGTTGATCTCATTAGATAACGCCTCCGCTTTCGCCCAATCTTGCTGCCACTGGGCAATCATTTTGCCTGTCTCTTTGATATCAGAAGCAGCATTTGCCGGAATTGACCTTAAAAGTGCGATCGCTCCTACTATATCTCCTGAATCATACTTCTTTTTTGCCTGTTCTATAACATTGGCACTGTGATCATTAGACTGCGATCGTTCTGATTTCCCTGCGTCGGAAGTTGACCCCTTCGGCAATTCTAGTAATGGAGTTGCCACATCTCTAGATTTTGCTTTTGGCTTGGGAGTTGGTCGAGTCGCAATCAGGGTGTTATCATCTACAATTTTAGTTGCAATGCCTTTTTCGCGCAGACAAGAACCCCATTCTTGATTATTGGTGATCACATCCGAGTGTACCCAAGCTAAACGACCAGATTTAAGTTTAACTTCTATCCAACCTTGTTTTGTTCGTTTGCCAGTCACCTCGAAACTGGTGTTATCAGCCACTGTTTGCAAAACATTATCAGAATTTATCGAACTAGGTTCAGAACGGATATTAGAATTTCCGACGACAACAGCCGAGCATTTGTTTGCTAAAGTGGTATCCTTACCTGTAAAATTTGAAGCTAAATTTTTCACATTTGGATTTGCTACCAAAGCAGCCGCACCACCTGCCAATAATATGGCAATTAATATTGGCCATGGGTCGGATTTACTAGAGTCTTTACGGGCAGGTTTGACAGGATTTGCTGGTGCAACTGCAACCGTTTGCAGCCGAGATACTTGAGGTGTGGAAAGTGCAGGTACTTGATTAATCGCGTCTTTACATGCTTGCAGTGCTTCCGTAGCGCTTTGGTAACGGTCTTTGAAGTGATAACGCACCATCTTCGTCAGCACTGCCGCCAGTCGGGAGTTTACGGTTACTAGTTGCTGCCAAATGATTTCGCCCGTTTCCGAGTCTTCTTGAAATTCTGTTGGTTGTAATCCTGTTAATGCTTGAATGGCGATGATACCGAGGGAATAGATATCGCTGTTGGGGCGGGGTTTACCTTGTCCCTGTTCTGTGGGCATATAGCCAGGAGTACCGATAACTACTGTGGCAGATGGTTGTCCACCCACTGTCACCATTTGTGTACGCAGTTGCTTCACTGCCCCAAAGTCTACTAAAACTAACTTATTATCTGAGGCGCGGCGGATAATATTATCCGGTTTGATGTCGCGGTGAATCACGCCTTGACGATGGACAAATTCGAGAATTTCCAGAACTTCCTGTAACAGTTTAATTACTTGGCTTTCACTCCAGCGTCTACCAGATATGAGTTCCTCAGCTAGAGTATGTCCTTCAATATATTCTTGTACTAAATAAAATTCTTGGTTTTCGTCAAAGTACGCTAGCAGCCTTGGTATCTGGTCATGATTGCCCAGTTTTTCTAAGGTTTCGGCTTCACTGTGAAACAGGCGTTTAGCAGTATCAAAAACTCTGGGGTCAGTTCCGGGTTTGAGGTGCTTGACAACACAGATGGGATTTCCTGGCCGCCTAGTATCTTGGGCAATGTAGGTTTGACCAAATCCTCCCATTGCGAGGACTCGAATCACTTGGTAACGATGGTCTAGTAGCTTGCCTATCATATTCCCTCCCCAGAGTTATTACCTAATTTTCCAGCTAGTAATAAATATCTCCAAATTTTCTTCAATGAAATCCGCTATCTTGAGAAAAGATTTAGATTAAAAACGCAGCTTTTTAATAAACGCAGACTATTTATTTTTCTTTTAGTGCCCCTGTTTATTACCAATGCCACCGAAAATAACCAACTCACTTGTATGGCAGCAGGCTGAAATCCTTATGCAACCTGCTTTCATTCGCGTTATCGACAATATCCGCAAGTCCCTTGATGAATCTTCTTGGACTGGAACTTACCACGATGTCCTGATTTGGCCGCCTAGCAGCACTGATGAAATCAAAGCATTGGTGACTGAGTTGTTGCAAGCAATGGAAACTGCAACACCCCAAGAAGCAGATGAAATCAGAGAGACTCTGGGTCGTTTGCCCATGCCCCATCCAGGATATCATCTACGTTTGCAGCGTCAACAGCAAGAAGCAAGTATCGATTTGTGGGAATTGTGTTATCAAGTGTGTTTTCTTGAATACACTCCCCAAAAGGAAGCTGCTGATATTGATATTAGTTTAATTGATGAACTGGGTGAAGTGGATTGGCTGCGTTTGGATGCTAAGGCAAAGGAGTTAGTTGAGCAGGCGTTTGCTAAATTGCCAGAGATTTGACAAAATTATGGGCGATCGCTCTCTCATTATCCCAACCAGGCGATCGCTGGGACAACGGTGTTGCTACTTACTTTTTATACAAAAATAAGTAAATGTCTAATAGCGTAGGCGTAGTCCGTCGTAGACATCGCTAATCCCAAATCTCGAAACGTCCAAAATTTAGTTGTGTGACCGAACAAGGCAAAAGTAAAAAGTAAAAAGGCACTCATAAAGAAAAA
>CAZZZY010000943.1:0-2681 GCA_964658545.1 uncultured Acetobacteraceae bacterium
ATTATATCGGCTGAATAATGGGCAGTTGCTATTGAGTCGAAAATGTTCTAATTAATTAGGACTTACGCACTGTACAAAAGAGCGAAACCCAACAAACTCTTCAGGAAGTTGGGTTTTGTTCCTCAACCCAACCTACACATTTTTATTTTTTAGGCAAAACCTACCCAGTATTGCAACCTACTCTAATATTAGGACTCATATTTGATTTTTGAAAAAATTCAATACAACTCTATAGGACTCCGGTTTGATTTTTTCAAGAATCAAACCGGAGTCCTATATATTATTCAATAATTCCAATCAATATTTGCATTAAAACATCTAAATCATCAGGCACACGATACAAAGTAATGTCTTGAGTAATCTGAAGAGACTGTTGTTCTAACTTGCCAAAACGCCAAGTATCACCTACTGTAACTGCACCATAAAGAATATCTTGTTCTTCTGCTATTGCCAAAGCGATTAACTCTGCTGATAGTTGAGTAAAACCTCTTGATAAATCGTCATTTTTAGCCTCAACTACCAGAAAACTTTTACCTCTTTCATCTGTGTTCATATTTCGCAGTAAATAATCTAGATTACCTTTGAGTCGAGAATTTACTTGGAGAGGATATTCTAAACGCATTTGACACTTACAAAAACGCGCTAGTTCCGAAAGTACTGGTGCTACCATAATTTCTCGACGTGCAGTTTCGCTGGATAAAGTTACTAATGGTAACAACTCCTCGATTTGCTGACGTAATTCAGGTAAACGCTGTGGTATACGTTGAGAAGAGGGTAAGGTCATACGCGCCCGCAAAAAGCTATAACCCAATTCAGCTAAAATATCTTCTGTTTCATAAGGTAACTCGAAGTAAGAACGAAAAGTGTAACTCTGTCCTTCTTGCAAAATTTTTGGTTTAGACATAATAAATCACAACCCGAATTCTTTGTAAATACGATTCCAGACTCTCCTTTTCATCTAGCTTCGGCATTAATTTTGGGCGTATTAATCAATTAAACCTTCTTCACGGGAACGAATTTCGGTGAGGATTCGCATATTCTTACCACTTTGCTTGCAGTCTTCAGGATACACGCCTAAAACATCCTGAATCTTCGTCCAGTAAGTACGTACCGCTCGTTCTGATTTATACATTTGCTCTGCGATCGCCCTATCTGTCAAACTCTCTTCAAAAGCCAATCGCAACACATCCAACCATTCTGGTTTGAGTTCGATCCCTGTTTTGATGTCTTTGACATGAGCTGCACCATGAAGTGCTAAATTAACCCGCATGAGCATTTCCTTTTCGGGTAATGCTTTGTCTGCGATCGCAAACCCACCTTGATGATTATCAATCTCGTGTTTGATTCTGATTAAGGCTTTTACATAACTAGTTTGCACCATGAAATTTTGATAGGTATATTCTTTAAGCAAAGTTTGCAACAGCTTAATTCCGGTATCAATTTCTGCTGTCTCCCCTTGCTGAACGGGAATTGATAAATCCATCACAATCAGGTCAAACTGGTGAAATTGAAGTTGATAAAGTGCCTCTTTTGCCGTCTGAGCTTTAATAATAGAAGCTTCGGGATACTCTCGACTTAATACATCCAGGGTAGCAGTCAAAATTAATTGATGGTCATCGACAACAAGAATACCCAGCTTTTTTTCCACGGTAAAATGTCCATAAAATTGATCTTCTTTCAAACTTATGCCTTTGATGTTAATAATAATACTTTCCAAACATTCTCTAACTCTACTCCTTAAAATATATACCTATCTTAATTGGAGATACATTTTCAAGCTATGCAGAAAAGTGCAAATCTAAATCCCAGCCTTAGCTTCATCTCAGACTGAGTTCCCATCCCTAACCTAGAAGCTTTTAAATGGGTAGCTTATTTCCGCCGTGCTGTACTAAGTAAGTTGGTACAATAAAACCAAACTGTGTGAATAAAAGTAAACAAGCCTCAAACCCTTTCTCTCCCTGCCCTCTGCAATAACTGCCTTATCCCAACGATAATTATTTACACCAACCTACTTAGTTGGTGGTGAGCGATCGCCATTGAAGCGGGGATTTTATTTCCGGGCAAATGCCTCAGCTTATCTTCCATTGAAGCATTAGTTGCCCAATTCAACCTCAGCCAAGGTGCCATCCATGCTGCCCTAGATACAGCCAAAGCCCAACTAAATACCCAAGAAACCGAATCAACTCAAAACCATCTCGCTCTAGCATTATGGAACTCCTGCCGCAGGATAGCTCGTCCCCAACTCGATGATTTAGCCCAACGCATAGATACAACCGCCACCTGGAATGACCTAGTACTACAAGAACCACAACAACAGACCTTGCGCGAGATGATTACCCATGTCCGTCAACGCCTTCAGGTCTATGAATTATGGGGATTCGCCAGCAAAAGTGGTCGCGGCTTAGGTATCGCCGCTCTATTTACTGGAACTAGTGGCACTGGGAAAACCATGACTGCCGAAGTCATCGCCAACGAACTGAGTCTAGACCTCTACCGTATCGACTTGAGTGCAGTAGTCAGCAAATATGTCGGGGAAACAGAAAAGAACTTGCGCCGTATCTTTGACGCGGCTGAAATCGGAGGAGCAGTACTGCTGTTTGACGAAGCCGATGCCTTATTTAGCAAGCGTACCCAGGTTAGAGACAGCCACGATCGCAATGCTAATATGGAAACCAACTACC
>CAZZZY010000944.1:0-2680 GCA_964658545.1 uncultured Acetobacteraceae bacterium
ACAAAGTTGTGACCTAAACGGCGGGCCTCTTCTTGGGCCAGCATGATTACCTTAATGGCTTTTTCTGTGAAGCGCTCAAACATGGCTTTATCCCATCATCTGCGGTCGTGCCGGTATGCTGATTTTAGCACAGGCAAAGCTTTTGGATGCCTGTATAACAGATTATAGACATCCTGAAGCTATGACTTTAGTTGATGGGCTAATTGTTAACTATTGACTACTTTTATGTGACTAGTGTACTGAGGAGCTTTAGTTCACCAGTGTTTTTGGGATTTATTGCAAATAATTGACTGCTTATATTGAGAGCTTACTGAATTAATCCCAAACACCTACATATACCATATATATTTTTAAATATCAAGCATTAAAAAGATATTATTTATTTTTGTTATAGATTATTTTTTATCTATAAAATATTTAAATAGAATTAGGCGGAGTAAAGTTGCTTTTTTTGCTGAAGCTGATCGCAATCTGACTTTTCATGGTATTTAGAATATTCCCACCTTCCCAGGTCGGAAAGGGGGTTAAGTTTTTCATGGGCTTTTCCAGACGATCTGAATTGTCAGGATGGCAAGGGCTGAGAATTCAAAATTAATCCCCAACTACTTAAAAATCAAGTGCCAAGAGGATTTTTCCCAGCGATCGCTGATTGTGGAATACCACTGGTCTAAAGTTGCTTGAAATTTGGAGTGTTGTAAATCTGGGAGCCAAAGAATCAGTGCGTCCTCATCGTTATCTTGGTAGTAACGTCGCCGCCGTCCGGCTGTTTGGAAGCCAAATTTTTGATATAAAGATATTGCTGCTAAGTTGGAAGCGCGGACTTCAAGGGTAGCTCGCTCCATTTTGCGATCGCAAGCTGTCTTGATTAGTGAATATAATAAAGCCTGTCCCAAGCCTTGACGGTGATATTCGGGATGAACC
Organism: uncultured Acetobacteraceae bacterium; assembly: GCA_964658545.1. Lineage (GTDB taxonomy): Bacteria > Cyanobacteriota > Cyanobacteriia > Cyanobacteriales > Nostocaceae > Nostoc. Next base: position 922 of record CAZZZY010000944.1, read on the forward strand.
GCCAAAATAGTAATGTGGGCTTCGTCTAAAATTGACCAGAAGCAACCCATTCCTAGCAAACTGATGCTGGAGAACGGGGAAAATAAACCGAGTAAATCGCTGTTGGGACTATCTAATTCTCGTTTGTAGCCCTCCAGAGTCCAAAGTCCACCAAAACAGGTTTGGTCGAGTTCCAAAATTGCACTGAGATGATCTGGTGTCAGTAATTTAATTTCTAAGTCTAATGAGATCACATTTGTTGAATAAGATTGCAAACCCTTTGTAAACTGGGAATCGGGAGACGAACTCAAAGCCCGTAATTTGAACAAGGACAACTTTTATATTTATGGTATCGACTCACCCCACTGGGGTTCAACATTCTGGAAGTCAATATTTACCTCAAAAACGCGATATCAACGCGAATCCCTCACCTAATCAGGAACTTTTACCCTTAACTGCTAGAGTTGGTCATCATGACTCCCTGGAAATTGGTGGGTGTGATGTCACAACCCTAGTTGAGCAGTTTGGTTCACCTCTATATATTTTAGATGAAGAAACCCTGCGTTCGGCTTGTCAGCAATACCGAGATGCTTTCAAACAGTATTACAAGGGTGAATCTCAAGTATTGTACGCCTCAAAAGCTTGGAATTGTTTAGCAGTTTGCGCGATCGCCGCGTCTGAGGGTTTAGGAATCGATGTAGTCTCCGGGGGCGAACTTTACACCGCCCTACAAGCGGGTGTTAGTCCCAATAAAATCTACCTCCACGGAAATAATAAATCTCGTGAAGAATTAGTTTTAGCGATCGCATCTGGTGTAACTATTGTGGCGGATAACTGGTATGAGTTGCATACCCTTGTGGAAATAGCGCCACCTGGTCAACCAATCCGCATTATGTTACGGCTAACTCCCGGTATTGAATGCCACACTCACGAATACATTCGCACGGGACACTTAGACAGCAAATTTGGCTTTGATCCCAACGATTTAGGTAAAGTTTTTACCTTTGTCAGTGAACAACCTGCCCTTAATTGCGTGGGAATACACGCTCATATTGGTTCCCAAATTTTTGAGCGTCAACCGCATCAAGATTTGGCCTCTGTTATGGTGCAGTGGCTGCGGGATGCAACCAGGTATGGTTTAAATATTACAGAGTTGAATGTTGGTGGCGGTTTAGGGATTAAGTATACAGAATCAGACGATCCCCCTAGCATTGAAGAGTGGGTAAAACCGATTTGTGAAGTGATTCAAGAAGCTTGTGCAGCCGAAAATCTGCCTTTACCGAAATTATTGAGTGAACCAGGGCGATCGCTAATTGCCACGGCTTGCGTCACTGCTTATACTATTGGTTCATCCAAAGTTATCCCAGAAATTCGTACCTACATAGCGATCGATGGAGGAATGTCTGATAATCCCCGCCCGATTACTTACCAATCAGTTTATCGGGCAGTAGTTGCCAATAAAATGTCTTCTCCTTTAACACAAACAGTCACAATTGCAGGTAAACATTGTGAATCAGGAGATATTCTGATTAAAAACGCACTACTCCCAAAGACTGAACCAGGAGATATTCTCGTAGTTATGGGAACTGGTGCGTACAATTACAGTATGGCATCTAACTACAACCGCTTGCCCCGACCAGCAGCAGTTGTGGTGGCGAATGGCGAAGCAAATTTAATTTTGCAACGTGAAACTTATCAAGATTTAATTCGACAAGATCGCCTACCAGAAAGGCTAAAGAAATAGTCATTTGTCCTTGGTCACTTGTACTGAGCTTTGTCG
>CAZZZY010000945.1:0-2675 GCA_964658545.1 uncultured Acetobacteraceae bacterium
AATTACTTGCTTATTGGCTTTCAAAGCTAGAGCAATTTCTGAAGCGGTTCCTGCATCCATCCAGGGCGAACGCACCTTATTTCCTAACAAAAACTAAAGAAGATTTCAAAATGACATAGATAATTGTAAAAATTGAGGAAATAATAAACAAAATAAATCACCAACACTTCAGAAATTTGAATATACTTATCTGCATCTAAATTATTGTCTTCTAGTACTAAAAACGCTCAGTATTTGGGCATATAAAAATATGTTCATCTCTAGAAAAACAAAGTTTTCCCGGAAAATTTTAAATTAAAGCTTCGATATATTAGTTTAAGCTAATTCTAAAACTCTCGCTAAATAGTTGTCATCCATAGCGGCGAGAAACTGCTTGTTTTTTATTCCCCTCTTGACACACTTTTCTTTAGTTAAAAGATTGACTGCAATTTGTCGTAAAACTGAAAAATTCTGTGGGGCATTATCTTTTCTAATTCGACAGTCATCTTCTCTAAAAGCAACATCTAGTATCCAATGTAATGAGTTTTCAATTCCCCAATGACTGCGAACGCAATTAGCAAATTCTTCAGCATCATCACTGAGGCTAGTGATAAAATAACGAGTTTCAACAGTTGTTTTTCCATCCGATGAGCGGACAGACTCTACCATCCCAACACTCTTCAAATTTGACCAAACTGAATCCGGGTCAAGCCGAGATGTAATTCCAGTTAACATCACGTAGTTGCGGATTTCATGACGACCATGCCCCGTTTCTTCGGTTTTATATGTAGTATATTGAAACTCTTGAAAACTCTTGCTTATTCCTGACTTGAATAGTTGTTCTACTTCATCATACAGATTACCTTGATTCTTTTTTAAGGTAATTACATAATCTGCGTTTTGCTGTGCAATTAACTTCACAATTTCTTTTTGACACCCGATTGCATCAATTGTCACAATACAACCATTAAGCTCTAAAACTTTCAGTAGTTCTGGGATTGCTGTAATCTCATTCGATTTAGAGTCTACTTTCACCTGTCCTAACACTAATTTATTTGTAGTTGCCCATGCGCTCACTATCTGTATTGCATTTTGGTTGTTATTTTTATCATAAGAGCCACATAAAGTTTTTCCGTCAATTGCAACAACTTCACCCGAAGTTATTTTCTGTATTGATTTCATCCAATTTAAGAAACATTCTTGAAATTGCTGCGGATTCAGTTGTGCAAATACTCGTGCAAATGTATCGTGTGATGGTATCCCATTTGGTAATTCCAAAAACGTTTTTAACCACTCATACTTCGTACAGCCATACAGTTCTATCGCTACCCAACTATCCGCTCCACATATCACTGCACAAATGGCAATAGTCAAAATATCAATTAAATTGTGTCGCTTCGTGCGATCCATTCGTGGGTCTGACATCTGTGCAAAGTGGTCAGCAATTGTAATTTTGGGCTTGAGTTTCACGCTTTATGGGGCAATATTGCTGCTTTTACAATGACTTCCAATCAATCCCCTTTTTTTGAGTACCCGTCTCAACCTGTCGGGACTCATCTGAATGTTACGTTCTGTTTTTAACTTAAGAGCTAACTGGGAACTGTTGTATGTACGTGGCTCTTGTCTTAAGCATTCTTCCAAAAACACGATGTCCGAGTCTTTCCATTTTGGTTTTCCCCCTCGGCCAGGTGATTCCCAAAGTCCTTCTAAACCAAGATTCTTCCATTGATGCAACACTTTTCTTACTGTTTTCTCGTGCCAATCGAAGTGAGCGGCTATGTTCTCCACATACCAGCCATGTGCATTTAGCCTGATTACTTCTGCCCTGTCTTTAACTTTCTGTGGTACGTCCTGTTTTCTAAGGTTTAGTAAATTTCGGTCTTGCTCGTGAGTCAGAAATACCCTTAAACGTGTGCCCATACACAGCCACCTCGTAGATGCATTCTCAGTATTTATATATCTTAATATAGTGGACTTTTTCGGTGCCTACCTACTTAGTACTATATTACAAGGAATTAATGCTGCTTTAAATAAAGCTATTAATTTAAGTGATGTTCGGACAATAGCATTTCCTTCTCTGGGAACTGGTGCTTTAGATTTTAATCCATCTGACTTGGCTTTAGAAATTTTAAAAATAGTAATAAAACATCTAGAAAATGAAAATAAATTAGAAAAGGTGATTTTTACTCTTGTCGATGAAGCTGCATATCAAGCTTACATCAGTGCTTAGCAAATGCTGCTTTTAGAAACAAGTTTGCTTTACGAAGTATTAATCGCTATACCTCCAAAAGTACTAATTCTTGGTGAAGAAATAGAAATATCAGTCAATGTCAAGCAAGCTGGGATTAATAAGGATAATACTCATATACTTCAAATTCCGCTGAGCGAGGCAGTAGGTAGCGAATTTAATATCATTCTGACAGCTCCTAGTTTCCAATTCAACGGCGATAACACCACTAGCTTACCCATCGATCCAGACACTGCTAATGTAACCCAAACAGCAACTTTCAATCTTACCGCCCTGCGCTCAGGACGCACCAAAATCAAAGCAGAACTTTACTGTGGAGAAACTTACAAAACAACTCTCGAAACAGAAGTAGAAGTCACTGCCTTTGAAGAAACCCAACTCAGTCCTCTCATCGCTGCCCGATCGCGTCCCGTTCCCCAACCAGATATAATTCTCCAAGTGCGTACTA
>CAZZZY010000946.1:0-2673 GCA_964658545.1 uncultured Acetobacteraceae bacterium
CCCTGCTCCTCCATTCTTCCACTTTGCACTCTCCACTCCCGTGTTATGGCAAAAATTTTCCCAGTTCATCCGGATAATCCTCAGATTCGCCGAATAGAGGAAATAAAGTCGGCGCTTTCTAGTGGCGCAGTCATGCTTTACCCTACTGATACAGTTTATGCGATCGGTTGTGATTTGAATGCTAAGTCGGCGGTAGAACGAGTGCGGCAAATAAAACAGCTAGCAAATGATAAACCACTGACATTTTTATGTCCCTCGCTTTCAAATGTGGCAACTTATGCCTTCGTAAGTGACACAGGTTATCGGATTATGAAGCGCCTGATTCCAGGGCCATACACGTTTTTGCTCCCAGCGACTAAGTTAGTACCGCGATTGGTGCAAAGCCCCAAGCGGAAAACTACTGGAATTAGAGTACCAAACCATACTGTGTGTTTGGAGTTGCTGGCAGCTTTGGGTAATCCGATTATTTCCACTTCAGCACATCTGCCACCAGATGAAGCAGATAATGGCATGATTCGGATAGACCCAGAAACTGTTCAGTCGCAGGTAGAGCTATTTGACCGTTTGGACAAGTTGGTAGACATAATTATAGACACTGGCGAAGAACCTACTTATGAAGTCTCTACCATCTTAGATATGACAGGAGACGAAGCAACAATTATCCGGAGGGGTTTAGGTTGGGAAGCAGCAGCAGCATGGGTATAAGAATGAGACTTCACAGGCACACCTCTTTGTTTCGGAAATTGCGATCGAAGCGACTCCAGTTTTGAAACTGTCATATTTAAAGGCGATGTCCACGACGGGCACAGATGCAATCACAGGATGGTGGTAACAGTCGGTACAGTAAGAGATTTGACAACTTTGAGAAAATGGTGGTACTCATGTCCCCGCGTCAATGTGGTGGCTTGTGAAAAAACCGACACATTGCTATAACTGTAACTCTCTCGTATTTCCTACAGTTTTATATATGAGCTTTAGATGTGAGCATTATATGGGGCAAGTCTTAATTGATGAATGCCCAAAGATTCTCCAGCCAAGGCTGGCCTTGATTGCTGTCTCTGCGTTGTAATTACGGTGCAATACTACTCCCTGGAAAAGTCATGAAAGCTAACGTCGTCAATCTACCAAACTCTACACCCATTTTTGATAACCACCTTTCGACAGAAGAATTTTCAGACAGCAGCAGCGATAATTTGATTGAATTGCTGTGTCAGGAAATGCAAGCACAAGTGAAAGCAGCACCCAGGTGCGTAGAAGCTTTAGCAAACCGCATAGCCGTAGAAGTAGAACGCATTTGCGATAAAAGCTCGCGTATCCAAACATCTGGACAAATCAAATCCTGGCAGATTACGTTGGGAAGGCATCGGATGCAAAAGTGCTTACGTTACTACCAACTAGGCTCCAAACAAGGGCGGGTGGAATTACATAGTAATTTGGGTGCTATGGTTTACCGCCATGTAACTATATCCGGCTCTGAGTTGGGCTTTGAGGCTCGTTACAGCCTAATTGAAGATTTTTTACAAGCATTTTATATCGAAGCTATCAAAGCTTTCCGCAGAGAAAACGAACTACCTAACGATCATACGCCGCGTACTCAGCTGCAATTAGCTGAATACATGGCCTTTACAGAACAGTACGCCAAACGCCGCATCAATTTACCTGGTGGTGCAAATCAGCAATTGATTATCCTGCGGGCCCAAGGTTTTGCTCGTCGTCAGCCGCAAGAGACTACTGTGGATATTGAAATGGCGGTAGAGTCTGCTAAAGGTGAAGAAGCAGAATCTTACCAGCGTAACTCGGCGGTGCAACAGCTGCGATCGCAGATGATTGCCCAAACTAATTTCGATCCATCAGAAGAGTCAGAACGCGATCGCGTCATCACTGAATTGATGAAATACCTGGAATCTCAAGGTCAATCTGACTGTATGAACTACCTCAGCCTGAAACTCCAAGACCTCTCAGCCCCAGAAATTGACCAAATTCTCGGTTTAACCAGCCGTCAGCGCGATTATCTCCAACAACGCTTTAAATATCACGTAGAAAAGTTTGCCAAACAACATCACTGGCAATTAGTACATCAATGGCTAGGCGCGGGTTTAGAGCAAAAGTTGGGTTTATCTTCCCAGCAGTGGGAAATCTTTGTGAATCAACTCACAGAACAGCAACAGCAAATATTACAGTTAAAAACTGCAAGACAAACTGACCAAGCGATCGCTAAAACTATCAAATGCACCCCCAAACAGTTACAAAAGCGCTGGACTCAACTGTTAGAACTAGCATGGTCTATCCGCAACGGTCATACTGAGGCACAGACCGGTTGAAGCTAAGATGGAATAACTAAGATTTATCCAAGCTAAATTTATAGTTATTACAAAGATTAAGGGACAAAGAGAAAAGGAAATTCCATAATCTTTAATACGAAGTTACTAGTATCTCTGTAATTTTTCCGCGCTTTTTGGCGTTAGAATTAATTGCCCTAGATGCTGATATAGTGTAGATATTGAAACCACTTTAAAGGTTGCGAATAAATCCACAATCTGAATTAGATAGCATAACTTTAACTCCCCGTTCAGCTAATTTTTAAAATACTTCTTTGAGTTGAACTTGCTGATCTACAGCAAAACGATAGCTACTGTAAGCCAATACTGCGTAGGTTTTGCATTTTTAACTCGG
>CAZZZY010000947.1:0-2664 GCA_964658545.1 uncultured Acetobacteraceae bacterium
GTAGCCGTTGGCTGACTTAAGACTGTCTTTGCTTCTTCATCCAGCTTTTGGCGGAGTGCTAAATTAGCAATTCCAGTTTCTTGCAACTGATATTTCTTCTGATATTCCTTTACCACTGTTTCCGTGCGGGAACCATAAAAATGATCACGCGGGAGGGGAGGATTGGGCTTCACCACTACATTCAAATTTCTATGCAGAATTTGAACAATGTTGGCAGCAAAATCTTGGGTTTTTTGCCCTGCTAGCCCATCAACCGGTTTTAGCTTATAACCTGTCTGAAATTCACGAATTGCCTTTTTAGTTTCCTCATCCGTCAAAGCACCACTTGTTACCTTGACCTTATAGCCTAACCCTCGCAACACAGCACGGAATTGCTGGGGCGTATAGCTACGTTGAGGGGCTGCGAAACCTGTGTCTGCAACTATCACACTAGCACTTATCAGGCAAGTAACAGCAAAAGTTGCACTTGATTTTCCAAACCCACACCACATATTTAAAACTCCTTTGAATTAAATCAGCAGGATTATAAATGTTAACAGCTGCATTTTAAGTTTGTTTAATAACTTTTTTCGCTATTTTTTAATGATTTTTGAATAATTTGTAATTTATTTTGGTAAAAATTAGCCACTCATACGAAAATAATTTTTGTCATCTATCAAAAGAAGTATCTTCTATTGGCAGAAATACAGCAGTTATCATGATGAATCGAATAGACCTTATGGATGCATATATATGTATTGGTGTCAAATTCAGTCGCGGCGATACAAACCAAGCTCCGCGATCTGGCTAAGAAGAAAAACAAGGGGCTTCAGTTCCTTTGTTTCTAAGCGCTCTTTTAACGTTAAGTTGACATTAATACACAGATGTGCATCTATACTGAAGTCTACTCAACTGCAAATTGCTGTAATTGGTTGGAAAGAGGCGAAAATTATTGGAAGAGGTAGGAGGCTCAGTTGGGGCAATTTACTTATAGGATTCGACTGCGGATGAATTGAAGCCACTGTTGCTTTCTTACGAGAGTTCAGTGGGGGGCTTAAACCGCAAGCTCCCTAGCGATCGCTTTACTGAGACAGAGGGCAGTTTTCTTCTCTCTTGAACTGCCCTCAGCAAGAACTACCTTTCTTGAGAAATGAAAGAGCTTATATTCCAGATATCCCCAAATTGTATAATATTATGACAAAACATGAAAGACGTAACATCTTCTAAGCAGCGGAATCTTTGGTTTGAAAGATTTATGGCAATTGCTGCCACTGTAAATTTAGGTTTAGTTTTGTTTAATTTAAGTTACGTACCTTGGCGAGATTTCTATTTGCGAAAACTTCCCCAAGTTATTCAGATTTATGACCCAATAAAAGGTATTGAACCTCATCGAGAAACGAAAAACTATCTAGATACGGTCAAGGCATTAGAAGAAGAAGTCAGCCAAACAGGGTTACAGTCGGCTCAGGTAAATAGCCGACTAGAGGAAATAAGGCATCTTAGCAACGAGATGATTGACACTAACCCGTTTGCGGGAGCCAATAAGAGTGGGACTCTGGAAAAAGTCAAAAAGCGGATGCGCGATCGCATCGGTAAGCAATCTGCAAAACAGTCCTTTGCCACTTTTTGGAGTCAACCGTACTTAACCCAAAAAGGCTGGCTTCAAGAAATTAATTTTTTTAACGGGAGCATCCGCCCTTTAATTGCCACTAACTACTACCGCAAAATCGGGGAAAATGGCGAATTTGTCGATATCTTCTGGGAAATTGACTTCCCGTTTGTGATTTTATTTGGCGTAGAATTGCTGGGGCGTGCCTTCTTGATCAAACGCCGAAATCGTGGTTTAAGCTGGTTTGAAGCACTATTGTGGCGTTGGTACGACCTATTTTTACTCCTACCATTTTGGCGGTGGTTGCGAATCTTACCTGTATTGATCCGCCTCGATCAAGCGCACTTATTGGATCTCCATGTAGTGCGAAAGCAAATTCATCAGGGGATTGTCGCCAATTTTGCCGAAGAACTCACACAAGTTGTAGTGGTAAGGGTGATTAATCAGATTCAAGGTTCAATTCAGAGGGGTGAGTTAACGCGTTGGCTCTCGCAACAAGAAAATTTACGTCCCTACATAGATATTAATAATGTGAATGAAGTGGAAGCGATCGCAGGTATTTTGGTAAAAACAATTGTTTACCAAGTGCTACCTGAAATTCAACCTGCGATCGTTGCCATTTTGCGCCACAACATCGAAACCGTCTTAGAGCAAGTCCCCGTCTATCGCAACCTCCAGAATCTCCCTGGCGTGGGACAGGCCCAAACCCAATTAAGCGAACAACTGGCTACCCAAATCACAACTAATCTTTACAAAACTTTAGTTAGCGCTGTTGAAGACCCTGTTGGTGCAAAACTCACCAGTCAACTTGTACAAAGCTTCAGCGACGCTTTGAGAACTGAAATGAAGGAGAAAAAACTCCTCTCAGAGATTCAGAGTTTACTTTTTGACTTTTTAGAGGAAATCAAACTCAACTACGTCCAGCGTTTATCCCAAGAAGATATAGACCAAATTATCGAGCAAACCAGGCACCTAAGAACACAAGTATCAGTTCCAGCAGTAGTCGATAAAAGCACCGCTCTCCCAGAAATACGGGAAGGGTAGAGGGCGGAGGAGCGGAGGGGCAAAAGAAGAAT
>CAZZZY010000948.1:0-2649 GCA_964658545.1 uncultured Acetobacteraceae bacterium
GAATTCAATTCTGAATTCTGGCTCCTGACTCCTGAATTCTGTTTGATAAAGCAAGTATAGTCATTTACAACAGTGGCAAGATTTGATATGCAGTGTATCATCTCCAGCTTATTGTCTATATAATTTGCTCTTGATGAAGTAAAATCGCATCAAATGAATCCAAAACATCTTTACTACTTTTAGAACTGAGATTGTCGGTATCTTAACTTGAAGAATTTGTGGCATAATGAGCAATATTCCCACGGGAGAAAAATCATTGTTGAGGTAGATTAAATGCCTGTTACCTACGAACTTAGAGATTATCAACATCAGTGGATAAAAGATATTTGGAATTCTTGGGAGAATGGTAATAGGCGGGTGCTTGCACAACTCCCGACAGCCGCCGGGAAAACGGTGTGCTTTGCACATATTTCTCATAAATTCTTTGACCAAGGAAAGCAAGTTTTAGTCATTGCCCATCGGATTGAGTTGATATCTCAAGCTGCCGAAAAGCTCTCAGAAATTATCGGTGAACCAGTTGGGATTATCAAAGCAGGTGTTCTGGCTAATCCCGAACGGAGAATCCAAGTCGCTAGCGTTCAAACGTTGAGCAGACGAGAGGTATTAGAGTTGCCAATGAACATTGGACTTTTGATATTAGATGAAGCGCATCATGCAACTGCTTTATCTTATCGGCGATTAATTGAACATTATGAAAGTGCCCAGATATTAGGTGTAACTGCCACCCCCCAGAGAATTGACGGTCAAGGTTTTGTTGATTTATTTGATGATTTGGTTATTGGCATTGACACTGCTCAATTAATTCAGGCTGGGTATTTAAGTAAGTTTCGATTATTTGCAACGAATCAAACTATTTCTACTGTTGGAGTTGCAAAGTCTCGTGGGGATTTTAGAGCCAAAGAGCTAGCGGTTGCCGTCACTAGCCAGATTGGGGTTAGCGAAATCCTTGAGAATTACTTTAAATATGCACGAAATCTTCGTACAGTTATTTTCGCCTGTAGCTTAGAACATTCTCGTGCCCTGGCTGCGGAATTTTCTCGTAATTATATTAGTGCCGAACATTTGGATGGGAAAACTCCCCCACAAGAGAGATTAGAAATATTGCAGCGTTTTCGTAATGGCACTACCCAAGTAATTACTAATTATGAAATCTTAACTGAGGGCTTTGATTGTCCTAATATTGAGTGCGTCTACTGTGTCCGTCCGACTGAAAGCTCTACTCTTTGGCTGCAAATGCTGGGACGAGTTTTAAGAACCTACACTTTAAAACCAACTGCGGTGATCATTGACATTACCGATAATTGGAAAAAACATGGGCTTCCTGATGAAGCCCGTAAATGGACTTTATTGCCTGAAACTATATCAGAAATACAAAACAAAGGCTTAATTCAATGTGAGCATTGCACCCATATTTTTAAACCGCTAACTGAAGAATTAGCTAAAATTGAAGCCGAAGTTGACAACGATGGAGTGCTGATTCAACATCACCAAGCTATTTGTCCAAGCTGTGGTCAAACTATTGATTTTACAACTATTGAGAGTCCTGCAAAGCCAAATTTTAGCAGAATCCGACTTAGACAGGGTTTTAGCCTTTCACTTACAGAAATTGACCTTTCTGTTTCTACTTACAGATTAGACTTAGTTACTGATGAGCTGAGAAGGCAAGGTTTACGGGGTGCGAGTCCCACTAAAATTTATAGCGCCATTTTCATCGCTTTTATTGAAAATATTACTAGATTTACTCTTGGAGATTGGCGCGAAATCGTTAAAATTGTTGAGCCATCACAATCAGCAATTACCAAAAAAGCATGGGAACTGTACAAGGAAGCTTTTGAGCGACATAAGAACCGCATCCTGGCTATATCTTTTGTTGAACAGAAAAAGCTAAAACAACAAGGCAGTAACAATGTGGCGACTAATGTAACGACAATAGAAGCTCTTGGGCAGTTGGAGAATAGTATATTTTGGGAACAAAAACCACAGGAAAAGTCATCTAAGTTCAAAAAGAATTTAGGCGATAATTATTTTAAAATGAAGTACAAATCACAATGGAAAGAATCTTTAACTTACTGTTCAATGCTTACAGGTGATTTTTTAAACATAAATGCTGGACTATTCCATGTGGAAACTAAAGATGTATATGTAAATATCTGTATTGAGGTTAGAGAACTTCCTGGGCTGAAATCCAAACTAACAGAGATTTGTGATCCCGCAGAGATTGAATATGCCTTTACTCAAGGCTTTGGGAAGCTTGCCAAGATCATGTTTCGGTTAAGTTGATTCCCAATGTTGGGTCATAACTAAACTTAACTTGTTGAAAATTAATTAGCTGGCATTACCCAAGCTCTAAATGAGAGTTCCTGACTTAACTGGAAAAGTCAGGTAGGGTATGGGGACTAATAGTCTTTCCCGTACACCTCATACCCTGTTCGGTAAAAAACTATTTGGGAACAGTGGTCGCGTTGAGTTCATCGCTTTTCCCTTTTCCCCTTTTTTTTGTACTTTGTGTCACCTTGGATTCTGACTCTGACTTGCTGGAGTTGACCATTTTCACCAAGTGCTGATTTAGATAACTCTGCGCCGAAATGTACAAGCTTTCCCAAATCTCTTGATTGCGGCTGATTTTTGTGCCGACTGTATTTCCTGCTG
>CAZZZY010000949.1:0-2644 GCA_964658545.1 uncultured Acetobacteraceae bacterium
CCCATTCCCTACTCCCCACCCCAATATGAATTTTTGGCTGCTGATTTTGGCAAAATTTGATCGCGTTGCCAATCAGGTTTTGAAATACTTGTGTCAGTTGGGTGCTATCAGCCATCACTTCCGGTAGAGGATCCTGAGTGATAACTGCTCTACTATCTGCGATCGCAATTTGGAGATTAGCGATCGCTTGCTGTAATATCACACTACAATCAACTAACTCAAAAGGCTGTCCACGGGTGCTGACGCGGGAATAATTCAACAAATCGTTGATTAGGGTCTGCATTCGGCGGGCCCCATCTACTGCGTAGGTGATAAACTGATCGGCATTGGCATCAAGTTGATGTTTGTATCTTCGCTCTAATAGCTGTAAATAACTTGTTACCATCCGCAACGGTTCTTGCAAGTCATGGGAAGCCACATAAGCAAACTGTTCCAATTCCGCATTGGAACGGACAAGTTCTTGACTTTGCTGGGTTTCTTTTTCTAATAGTTGCGCTTGAGATAAAGCAATGCCAATTTGGTTAGCTAGTTGCTGTAACAACTCCGTCTCAAACTGATTCCATTGTCGAGGTGCCACGCACTGATGAGCCAGCAACAAGCCCCAAATGCCGTCCCTGAGAAGAATCGGTACTACAAGGTTAGCTCTGACTGCGAATTGCTGAAGGAATTTTCGATGGCAGGGGTGAATATGAGGAGCTTGAATATCTTCAATGACACTGACTCTACCCGGACGATATCTTTCTATGTATTTTTCTTGAAAGCAGCTATCGATCAGATTTTCTCCCAAAATTACTGGCCAACCAGGCAGCACCGCCTCTTGTATCACCGTTCCCGAACCATCAGCCTCCAGTCGAAAAATTAAAACTCGGTCAGCTTGTAGTAACTTTTGTACCTCTGTTACCGTGGTTTGGAGAATTTCATCTATTTGTAAAGATTCTCGAATTTTCAGGGTGATTTCGGCAAATAATTGCGATCGCAAATTCTGCCGCTTTAATTCCTCATCTGCCCGCTTGCGATCTGTGATATCTGTATAAGAACCCACCATGCGAACTATATCACCCAATGCGTCCAAAAGTGCCTGTCCTCGATCTAGAATCCATTTATAGCTGCCGTCTTGGCATTGGACTCGATATTCACAGATGTAAAACGGTGTTTTCTTGGCAAAGTGGTCTTGGAAAGCTTGAAGTACCCAATCTCGCTCATCGGGGTAGATTCGTTTTATCCATTCATCCCAATCGTTGGAAACTTCGTCGTCTTTATAGCCGAGCATTTCCTTCCACCGAGTTGAGAAGAACACTTCATTAGTCTTGAGGTTCCAATCCCAAATACCATCATTATTACCATTAAAGGCTAATTGCCAGCGTTCTTCGTTTTCCTTTAGTGCTTCTGCTGTTCGCCGTCGTTCAGTAATATCTTGAAAATCAATAGACAAGCCGTCTTTTGCAGGATAGGCGTGGACTTGAAGCCAGCAGTTTAGTGGTGGATAAAACTCCTCAAATTCCACACTCGCCTGTTCTAAAATTGCCCTGTGAAACTGACGGTAAAATGTTGTGCTGATGATTTCTGGAAATACCTCCCAGATGTTTTTACCCAATAATTCATTCTGTTTTTTTTGCAGCAGCCGTTCTGCTTGACCATTAATATAGGTAAATCGCCACTTTTTATCTAAGGCAAAAAAACCATCAGTGATGCTTTCGAGAAGATTAGTGATGCGGATTCTCGCAGTTTCAGACTGGACGCGGGCTGCTTGCTCATCCGCCATCAGTTTCTCGGTAATTTGAGATACCTCAGCTATATGCCGCCTAAGTTCTAGTTGGTCAATTACCAAGCGACTTAGAACCACAAGCGCCTCAACTTGTTTTTGGCTCAATTCTTTAGGAACTTGGTCAATTACACATAGAGTTCCTAGCATATCTCCTTTTGGGGTAATTAGGGGTACACCTGCATAAAACCGCACGAATGGATAGCCAGTTACTACGGGATTATTTACCAACTTTTCATCAGCTAGGGTATCAGGAACCACTACAACATTACGCCGCTCTTGGCAAAGGTAAGATAACCCAATACTCCGGGGCATTTCTGATACATCTAAACCTACTTTTGCCTTAAACCATTGACGATTTTCATCAATGAAATTTACCAAGGAGATGGGAGTACCGCAAATAAATGCCGCCAATCGAGCAAGATTGTCGTAAGCTTCTTCGGGTTCTGTGTCAAGAATTTGATACTGACGGAGGGCTTCTAACCTCGCCACTTCTGTATCAATGTGTCCAGCTTTCATTAGATTTTATGAATAAATGATGTAATTTTCAGTCAGCAGGGTGGCTATCTTAAAAGTAGTTTAACTTTTTTTAACAAGCAGGGTAAACGCATCTAGTTATATTTGAAAAATCACCAATTATTTGGGTTTTAATTTCAAGAGAGATTTTGCGATCTTTCCAACTGTAAAGTTGTGTGGCTACTGCAATATCTTCATAAAAAAATGGTTTTATTAAGAAGTAAAAAGTAAAAAGTAAACGCTATAATCCCCATAAATAAAATGAGGGGATTTAATAAGGACACCTTATTTCTCTCTACGAGACGCCAAAGGCGAACGCGCTGCGCGTCTCGAAATAAATGTTTTTATTTCATTCCATAAATAAAT
>CAZZZY010000950.1:0-2640 GCA_964658545.1 uncultured Acetobacteraceae bacterium
ATTATTAATTTTGAATTTTGTTAGCGCTGCCGTATTGCCTGCGGCATGGCAACTCTTAGAGAAGCAAGCTACGCGCAGCGTCTCGTAGAGAGCGTCATTTTGAATCCGTGAATTTTGAATTGTGAACTCCCCCACTCCCTACTCTCCACTCCTCACAACTGGCGGATTCTGTTCACCAGACATCGCTTTGAGTTTAGATGTAAAAGACTCAGATTGATCGCTTTTTTCTGGAGTAAATTGCTCGATGGGGGTATGAATAGCAGCAGGTGGGAGCAGTTTTAGCTGTCTTTGATGACGGCTTGGTGATGGGGGAGGCGGTGGACTTTCTTGTGAAGTCTGCTTTTGACTAACAGCAGATGATAGCTGAAGATTTGCCGAAGAGACAAATTTCCCTGCAAGGGCAGACTTCAAGACGGTTTTATTGTCTTTATCTTCCTGCTTCTCCTGTTCTTCACTCAAAGATGTTTTTTGTTCGGAACTTTTCAGTTGTAGAGTTGCAGTGTTGCTGTTTTGAAAGCCGTTACGAATCTTCGCAGGTGGTAATTGAGGACTCGTGACTTTCTCTACAATGGGGTTTTTCTTGGCTAGCGGGAGGGCTAGTGCAGGCGATGAATTTAAACTTTGGGGGAATTTGCTACAAATCATCCGTTCAAATTCCATATTGAAATGATATGTAGCCTGATCCCGGCGCTGCCAAAATACTAAGATTTGCTGCACGGAAACTGCTTTATAACGACCTTGATATAGTGCCTCAATCACTGCTAGGTGTAGCCAATTAAGTGGATATTGCGTTTGCCAACGCTCAACTAGCTCATTGGCACTATACCCACTGAGATCAAAACTATAGTTAATTAATAAAGCGATCGCCAAGTTGGCTGAAGTATCTGGAAGTGTTGTTAACATGGGGCTATTAGCTTTTGGCAATAGGTCTAAGATTTTTCACCCATCGCATATTAGCGTAGCGTGCTTTTAACTACATGGTTTTTTTTCCAAGAGTACCAAGCCGATAAGCAGTGTTTCCTATTCTACTTGTCAACTTCTAGAATGCAACCCTACATAGACTGATTTAATCGCAGATGTTCGCCCAATGGCAACTAATGCCTGATAAACCATTGCTGCAACTTCGGCAAGTGTTGCCGAACGTGAAGGTGCAAGTAGTTTGGCATCTGGGTAATTGACGATAATTTTTTGTTGCGTAGCAGTGGCTACGGCTTTTCGGGCGTAGTCGGGAATGGTATGCCGATCGCTATATACTTCTAAAACATCGCTATCAGCCAGTGGTAGTCCCAATCCGTTTACTAGGGAGACAATTACCTGTAGTCGTTGGACATGTTGATTGGGGCGAAAAGTGCGATCGCTAAATCCGCCTACAAAGCCTCCGCTAGCCGCGATTTGGATAGCGCTATAAGCCCAAAAATCCTTGGGTACATCCGTAAAATCAGGTGCTGAGATTTTGGGAAATGGGTTAAAGGCGATCGCCACCAAATCTGCATACTGGGCGCGAGTCATGGGTTGATCTGGCTGATAGCTACCATTGGTAAAAGCATGAGTTAAATCCATGCTCACTAATGCCTGAATAAATGGTTCTGCCCAATGTTCATCTAGTTGAACAGGCGCGGCAAGTTTTTGAGATGAGGATTCAGTCGGAGCTTCACAAAAACTGGTGCTAACTGCTACTTGATTGCCTGGAATCAATTCGACTAAGCCCTTGACTAGAGGAGTATTTAACTGATTACCTACGGATATCAGCTTTTTTGTAGTAGCATTGTGTAAATCAAATTCACTATTATCACTGAAAATATTATTAGCGGGATCTTGGGTATTACCTAAATCGGGAATTGCATTGCCATTGACTAATAAACCACCTTGACTATTTTTAGTAATGAGATTTTGACGCAGCACAGGTTGGGCGTTGCGAGAAAGTGCGATCGCGGTGCGATTTTCTGATAATTTATTATTTGCGATCGTCGGGGCGGCAAAGTCACTAATTGCTATACCTAAAGGGTTTCTTTCAAATACATTCCGCAGTACTTCTCCCTGGCTATGACCTGCCATCACTAACCCGCTAGCAGTATTTTGCACAAATATATTATCTAAAATTGCGGGTTTGGCAATACCAGTGGTAAACACACCTTCGCGTCCACAGTCGATCAAAGTATTGTTAGTTAAAGTAGGTGCAGCCGATTCAATCCAGATACCAGTACCTTTGGTTGAGGGATTGGTGACACTTACACCTAAAAGACTGGCATTATCTAACAAGAGCAGCGTGATATTTTGTATACCAAAGCTGGGACTTTGATACTCACCACTCCCGGAAATTACTATCCCCGCACCTTTGTTCGCTTCATTACCCACCACTGTTGCCCCCCCAGGGATAATTAGTGGAAACACTTCACCACTAGCGGCGCTATAAGTCCCCAATTCCAGATGAATTATCGTGGATGTTTTGGTTACTTTTAAGGCACGGGTGAGGCTTTTAAACGGACTCAACCGTGAACCAGTATTGGTATCATTCCCTGTCAGCGGGTTGATATAGAGTGTGACGACAAGAGTAGAGTTCACCATTGATAGTTGAGAGTCAATTGTTTTAACGGTACGCAGAAGTCCCCACCTTTAACTGTAATTACTAATTCGTAATTC
>CAZZZY010000951.1:0-2640 GCA_964658545.1 uncultured Acetobacteraceae bacterium
GACCCAAGGGAGTAAGACGAAAACTATCTGTAATCCCCTGACCATCAACTTCTCGCCGCAATACACCCACTTGGATCAGCCAGCCCAAGGCGTTGTCACAGGCTAATTCTGATAAAGGGTGCTTAGTATAACCCTGCTTGAGTCCATTATCTAAGGCGATCGCAGTTAATGAAACACTCTGGTGTCCCATGACTTCAAATAAAGACAAATTGAAAGGCGAACACACTAGCGATCGCTCTGCTCTTTCTACTGTGCTTTGAGGATAGACAAAAATATGTGGGTTTTGGGAATCAACAGCAGCCATTGTGTAGGGATAGAAATTTTTATTCTAAAAAAATTAATTCAAGGATATATTTTTTTGCACCAGATACCTTATTTAAGCAAAATTATTTACCTAAAGGATTATATTTATTATGCTATTTTTTAGTAATTATATTTAATCATTATAAATTAATGTAGAATTTCAAGTGCATCAACAATCTGAAACAGGAAAGGTTAATTATGCCTCTAGCAGTTGGTACGGATGCACCTGCATTTACCGCCAAAGATACAAACGGCAACACAGTCTCGTTATCTGACTTTGCCGGGAAGACCGTGGTTTTGTATTTTTACCCCAAAGATGACACGCCAGGCTGCACCAAACAAGCCTGTAGTTTTCGGGATGCCCAGTCTCAATATCAAGGTAAAGATATTGTCATCTTGGGAGTCAGTGCAGATGATGAAGTCTCTCATCAAGCATTTACCCAAAAATATAATTTGAATTTTCCCTTACTGGCTGACACCGACAAATCCCTCATCAAAGCTTTCGATGTGGATGGCGGCGGTTATGCCAAACGCGTCACCTACGTAATTGACCCCAGAGGCAAAATTACCCATGTTGACGCTAGCGTAAATACTACCACCCATGCTAGCGATGTTTTAGCTACACTTGGGCTGTAGTTTTTACCCTGATAACTAAGCTGACAATTCAGGTTATGTGGAAAAGCTAACGATTAACCTAACACCCTAACCCCTTCCCGACGCTCTAAGGGGGAAAGTCAAAGTCTCTCTCCTTTTAGGAGAGAGATTTTCCAGATACCGTGAAAAGTCAGGATAACTAAGAACTTTTTAAATAATCTCAACCCCAAACCCTAATAATCTGTCAAGTTTAAATTGATGGGTAAACAATTTCGTAGTCAGCACTTTAGTCCTTATTTTCTCAGCACTAAAGTCCTTACTACAAACTCTCAAAATTAGCTTGACAAAATACTAGAGGTTTGGGATGGGATTCTTTATTTGAATTCACTGACGTGATGGCGACGTAAGCAATGGTAGTGTAACCGTTGGCAAACTGGGGGTTGCTTGCTGTTGTTGACCTCGAATTAGTTTTTGTTGCCTGGCTTTAAAGGCTGCTGCTGCTGAGTCTAGTTGTTCGTTCTGCTGGTCAGAATTCCAGTTGAGAGTCCCAAATTGTGCCCGATGCATCAGGTCTAACATATTGAAATTATCTGAGTTATGAGAGAACGGATCGGTATTTTGGTCTGTTGTACTATTACTGGGAAAAGCATCGGCTGGGCTGCTGATTTGAGCCGAACTAGGTTGAGCTATTAGCAAGGAAGCGAAGCTAATCCCTGCCACGGTAGCCACAAAGAGTCTAGGAATTTGTAAAAATGGTTTTTTCATGGGATTTTGACCCTAAAATTGCTCTATTTTATCTTAAGCAAGAGTCCGCCGCAGTTGAGGTTGAATGCTTACTAAGGCGACAAGGGCAAAGCCAAATAATACCAACAATGCCCCCCCAAAGGTAACATTACCCCAAGGAGCTTGCATTACTATGCTACCTAATCCCCAACTACTGTGGAGATAAAGATAGCGAATGGGTTCGATCGCATAGCTGAGAGGATTGAGGGTAGCGATCACCTGCAACCACTGAGGCATAAAGGATAGAGGAGCCAAAGCAGTACTAGCGAATAATAATGGTAGGTTAGTGACAAAAATCACTGCAATCAATTCAATGTGTCCGGGTAGAGCGAAAGCCAAGCCAAGAGAGATGGCTGTTACGCCCAAAGCTAAGAGGAAGACAATTAGAGCGATCGCACTTAAACCAGCTGCATCGGGTAGTCCAGCGCCCAAGAACGCCGCCGCCGCTACAATCACGGCTGCTTGCAGCAAACTTTGGCTGATGATAAAAATTGCCGAAGCAAAGACAATAGAAAACCGCGATGCTAAAGGTGCTACCAGCAAACGATTCAAAAAGCCGAACTCGCGGTCAAACATTACGGGTAAACCGGCATTTAGCGCCCCGGCAAAGGCTGTAAAAACAATAATGCCAGCAGCTAAAAATTGCCCGTAATTTGTAGTGTTGCCAAATATACCCTTGGGTGCATTTTGGAACAAAGCACCAAATAATATCAGCCACATTACTGGCTGAATAATTCCGGCAACCAACGAGGAGGGACGGCGTTGCAACTGAATAAACAAGCGACGAGTTAAAGCCAACGTCTCTTGTACCAATTCACCGAAAAAGTTAGGTGCAGCATTAGCATCTGCTTGTGGCGATGCTAGGGGCTGCCAATTGATATCAGATTTAGGAGTAACACTCATAGGGATTTTGGATTTGGGATTTGGGATTTTAGATTGGGCATTGGGCATTGGGAATTG
>CAZZZY010000952.1:0-2634 GCA_964658545.1 uncultured Acetobacteraceae bacterium
GGACTGCTGCACCTCGCACATACCATTGATCATCCTGGGTAGCGCGTTCTTTGAGGATGGATTTGGTGTCGGGGTCATCTTTGAAGTTCCTCGCTAATTCTTGGACTGCTGCACCTCGCACATACCATTGATCATCCTGGGTAGCGCATTCTTTGAGGAAGGTTTTGGTGTCGGGAGATTCTTGCCAGGTCGTTGCAATTGCTATGACTGCTTGAGTGGGAATTTGCTGAACTCGCAAAACTAGCTCAATTTCTTCTTCATAGTTATAGGGGTAATAATTGTACCACCAGAGGTCATATTTAGTTAAATCTTTTAGCTTGTCAAGTAATTTATTAGTTGTTGACGCGATCGCCGAGCGATTTCTCACCTCTCCAAGACACTTAGCCGCTAAAAAGAGATTGACAAACTTTTCCCCTTCCCCATCTTGCGCCATTAAATAATCAAGAATCTCACTAACAAATCTTGGGTCAATTATTCCCGCAATTAGCAGCAAGACTTCATGCCAACTTTCATCTTGCCAGTGTTTGCCAAAAACTTCAGTTTTTAGAGACTCAATTGAAAGATTGTGTTCTTTCTCAAACTGCCAGACAAACTCCCAAGCACAGAAATATTCTAAAAATGTCCGATGCACAAAGGCATAAGAATCCGCACCCAGAAAACATAACATAAAGTTGCGAGTCCGCAGTTGATTAATTATCACCCGCGCCACTTCTCTGGGTTTATCAAATTCTATGGTTTTCAGATAATCAGTCAGAACTTTGACTAAATCATTTTCATTAATTAAATTACCTGCCAAACCTTCCTCGCCAGTTTGCATAAGATAAGCAACCTGACGCAGCATCGCTTGCTTATCTTTATAATCAATAGTCTTGGGATCTAACCTCTTATCTTCTATCAAAGCGCGTTCCACATCCCATTGATGCAGCAACACCCGCGATGCTTGATCGTAAAGTGTAGCTCTATCTCTTGGTAGCTCTTGATTCCGATTAAGAATTGCCATCATCGTCAACAGCAGAGGATTTCCCGCCAATTCTGCAATAGATTTGGAAGCTGCAATTCCTCTTTGTAGGCGTTCCCGTTTTCTTACTTTATCTACTGCATCGGTAAAAGTTAACTCATGCCAACGGTTGATAAAATCCTGAATTTGTTCTGAGTCTAACTCTTGTAATATAAAGTGGCGAAACTCAGCATTCAGCAATCGTTGCGGTTTATAGCCAATAATCCGAGAAGTGACAATTACCTGCACATCAGGATAGTCATTAGTAAAGCGATGAATATCAGTAATTACATCCTCTCGCTTACCAGGGTCAAAAACCTCATCCAAACCATCAAACATCACTAAGGCATTACCAGCTTTTAATTGTTTATCTAGTTCAAGCTGATTGAGATGAGCAATTGCACCACTACATTGATGAAAAAATTCTAGAAAATTATTGCACTCTTTATCTTCCCGTCGCCGCATATAAGTGCGTAATTCAATTAGCAACGGAATTGGTAATGAGATAACATTATCCAGTGGAGACTGTGCCCAATTCAAAGCCAGAAATTGCAACAATGTAGACTTACCTGAACCAGGATCGCCTAAAATCACAAGATATTTATAATCTTGCTTTTTATTGACAACATCTAAAACTGAACGGATCGGCTGTTCAAAATAAACCCGTTTGTGGCGTTCTAATTCTTCTAATTCCACTTCTGCTTCTACTTGGCCACTTTCCCGCAGCCGTCTAAGATGTTCTTTAGGCAGTTCGTGAACTTGTGGTAAAAATTGATGAGCTTCCCGGACATTTTGAGCAGTAAAAATTCGCCATAATTTCAGTTCATTATAGGCATGGTAGCTAGTATCTAAGCTATCTAACTTCAGATTACCATAGCACTCACGGATTCCTTCTTGATATTTAACTAAATCAAAGGTGGGAATTCTCTCAGCCCCACCTTCTAAGATGTTTTTGATTTTATCTAAATTTTGGGAATCTAGAATAACTCGGAGTTCAGGAATACCTTGAATAATTTCTTTAACCTTTTGCAGATATTTCTTACCAACCCGCTTCCAGTTAAAATCATCTGGTAACGGATTTGAAACATTAATTGTATCCCAAATTTCTTGTAATCTATTAGTGTCTATAGCTGGATTATTATCTTTAAATGCATTTCCCAAAATTTCTTTGACTTCTTGATTTTTGAGAAATTGCTTTATCGGCTGCGTATACTTTTTGATTTCATCATCAGAAAGTTCTCCACCTTTTAAATCTTCTTGCACCAGTTGTAAAAATTCTTTTAAGGCTTTCCCGGCAGCAATTTCTATCTCTTCTTTCTTAAGTTTCTCTAAAATATTGCCAGGGATGCCTTTTAATAAATCTTTAGCCCAATCTTTAGCAGCATCCTTGGCTAAGTCTTCCAGAATGGGTTTAAAAATCAACCCGGCGGCCTGAGTTACACCCCAAATAGCTAACCAGTCCAGCATAATACTTGCTTCTGTTGAGAGTTTGATTACGAGTATATACACTAGCTTGAGTAATGTTTCCAGATTTCAGGGTTATTGCAGAAACAATACTGCTCATCTGAGGGTAGGCTGATTCTATAGCGCTTCTCGTTTCGATGCAATACACTTTGACCTCTCTCCAAACCTCTCTC
>CAZZZY010000953.1:0-2633 GCA_964658545.1 uncultured Acetobacteraceae bacterium
TGGATAGCGTCAGTCAGAAATATAAAATGTTTGCTGACCAAGCAGGTCAATTACAGCAACGAGGAATGAGTCGGCGGAATGCATTGATGTTGGTAGCGACTCATACCACTGTGTCTATAGAAGGGGAATGGTTAGAAGCTTTTTGGTGTGAAGAGTGTCAGCAAACAACTTGGTATCACATTCGCAAGTGTGGCGATCGTAATTATGAAATTTCGGTAGCACCACAAGAACTATGGCAACAAGTAACCGGAGTGATTGATTCTCTGGGGAACCCTTCTGTTGGGGAATTTACGCGTAGGAGTGCTAGACATATTGGTTATCAAGGTCTTAAAGGTTTCCAGTTTGTGAATTAAACCTCATGTAAGTTGAGAAGCAACGAAACGCTTACACTGTATTTATTTTGAATTTTGAATTCCGCCTTGCGGTAGTAGTGGTCTATGTCATTAGTTCCGAGGGGTGAACAAGTTAGTAGTCAGGACTAAAGCAGGGCTATTTAATTCTCATTTAGCCCGCCTCAGAATAAATTCTGAGTCTAATAGCGAAAGTCGTCTTTAGACGACTGAGAAAAGATTATAGTCCGTTTTAACGGACTTTAGCTAAAAGCCTATGAACTTTAGTTCTGGGCGGTTTATGTCTAGAACGAAATAGCCCTGCGACTAAAGTCCTGAATTTTGAAGCACTTCAGTGCTGACTACGAACTGATCAAAAATAATTCTTAAATAAAGATATTAACCTTCAATCAATAACTATGAGTAATCCAAAAATTGCCTCCCAACAGGAGTTAGTGATTGAAGCCGGACGAACAGAGCAGCAGTATTGGAAAGATATATGGCGCTATAGAGAATTATTCTATTTTCTTGCTTGGCGTGATATTTTAGTGCGGTATAAGCAAACTGCGATCGGCGTTGCTTGGGCACTGATTCGTCCGTTTTTGACGATGGTGGTTTTTACAGTCGTGTTTGGACAGTTAGCTAAATTGCCTTCACAAGGTGCGCCTTATCCAATTTTGGTGTTTTCGGCGATGTTACCTTGGCAGTTTTTTTCCAATTCCCTCTCGGAGTGTAGCAATAGTTTGATTGGCAATGCTAATTTAATCTCCAAGGTGTATTTTCCCCGCTTAATAGTACCCACAAGTGCAGTAGTAGTTAGCTTCGTAGACTTCTTGATTTCGGGGATGATTTTATTGGGGTTAATGGCTTGGTATAACTTTGTCCCCACCTTTCGGATTTTGACATTGCCGTTATTTATTGGCATTGCCTTTGCTGCTTCAATGGGTGCAGGATTATGGCTAGCTTCTTTAAATGTCAAATATCGGGATTTTCGTTACATTGTGCCGTTTCTGGTGCAGTTTGGTTTGTATATCTCGCCTGTGGGATTTAGCAGCAGCGTTGTTCCAGAAAAATGGCGGTTGTTATACTCTCTGAACCCAATAGTAGGAGTAATTGATGGTTTCCGTTGGGCAATTTTAGGGGGTGAGTCGAAGTTATATTTACCCGGTTTTTTGCTGTCTTTGGGATTCGTAGTTTTACTATTTGTGAGTGGGATTTGGTATTTTCGGAAGGTGGAAAGGACATTTGCAGATGTAATTTAAGGGACTTTCTGTCAAAAAACATTCTGTTGTAGGGAATTTTGGACAAGATATGACTTTTCACGG
This sequence comes from uncultured Acetobacteraceae bacterium, assembly GCA_964658545.1. Classification (GTDB taxonomy): domain Bacteria; phylum Cyanobacteriota; class Cyanobacteriia; order Cyanobacteriales; family Nostocaceae; genus Nostoc. The sequence continues at coordinate 1,655 of CAZZZY010000953.1, forward strand.
GATCTGGAAAACCTCTCTCTAAATATCATTGATAGATATCGCACTGCGTTTCCATCCCGCCTCGGAATAAATTCCGAGTCTCACAGCCCAAGTCCACTTAAGTGGACTTGGGCTATTAGCCCTGAACTTCAGTTCTGGGAAGGATATCGGTCAGCGTGACAGTACATATCTTGTGGCTTATTCATCCAAAAATTGTGCGATCGCCAGTTGTCAACCTAAAATAAAGTAGATACTCCCGGCAATAGAGAACGAATCAGTTCACCATCACTGCCATGTACCAGACTGACCCGCCCCTTCCTCCTAGTGAAGTCCTACCGACGATGTATGATCTGCCCAGCGAAGATCCGCAGGATCTAGATACGCCTGAGCAAATTCATCCCCGTCCACCTTGGGAAACCATGCCCACCATGTATGATCTTCCTAGTGAAAACCCAGAGGAGCCTGGTTTGCCGGACGAATTCCACGACTTTCAACCCCAGCTGTTACGAGAAACCTGCCAACCCCCAAGCTATCCAACTGGGGAAATGTTCATTGGTACAGATTTAAATTTGTATTATGATGCTCGGAATGGGGCGTGGTACAAAAGACCAGACTGGTTTTTAGTATTAGGTGTATCTCGCGCTCAACAACAAGAAGAAATGCGTTTGAGCTATCTTGTTTGGCAAGAGGGAATAGCACCATTTTTAGTAGTTGAATTACTCTCACCTGGTACAGAAGCAGAAGATTTGGGGCAAACATTAAGGGATGCCAACAAGCCACCAACAAAATGGCAAGTGTATGAACAAAATTTACGTATTCCTTACTATATTGTGTTTGACCGCTATCAAAATCAGTTGCGAGTTTTTCAATTAATAGCAACACAATATCAAGCAGTAGCAGTTCCAGAACAGAAGTTTTGGTTTGAGGAATTGCAATTAGGTTTAGGGGTTTGGCAGGGAGGCTATCAGCAAACAGCAGGTTTATGGCTGCGTTGGTATGA
>CAZZZY010000954.1:0-2632 GCA_964658545.1 uncultured Acetobacteraceae bacterium
TTCGGTGCTATCATCCTGAGTTATCCGCTCAGATTTTGGGCTTTTTGAAGGTTGAAATGACCAATCTCTGTTCCAAATTTCACCACCTTGAAAGGGCTACCCTCCAGTCAATCCCCCAGTCAAAGCTCCAGAAACCAGAAACTCTCTTAAAGTAGATAGCGACAAATTAAATCAAAGAGAGGACTTTCACAGGGTTCACCGGATATCCTTAATATATATAGTTCAATCAACTTCTCTGTGTAAGTCCCCAGGAACTAACTTGTTGCTAAAGAGATATATAAATCTATGACTTTTGATTACGACCTGTTTGTAATTGGTGCGGGTTCTGGAGGTTTGGCAGCTTCCAAACGGGCAGCTAGCTATGGGGCGAAAGTGGCGATCGCTGAATATGATTTAGTTGGCGGTACTTGTGTGATTCGCGGTTGTGTTCCCAAAAAACTTATGGTCTATGGCTCTCACTTTCCTGCACTCTTCACTGATGCCGCAGGCTATGGCTGGAAAGTAGGTAATGCGGAGTTAGACTGGGAACATTTTATTACATCTATAGATAAGGAAGTTCGGCGACTGTCGCAATTACATATCAGCTTTTTAGAAAAAGCCGGAGTAGAACTATTTTCCGGTCGTGCCACATTGCTAGACTCTCACACCATAGAAGTTGATGGACGCAAAGTTACAGCAGACAAAATTTTAATTGCTGTTGGGGGACGTCCTGTCAAACCAAATTTACCAGGGATGGAATATGGCATTACCTCTAACGAAATCTTTCATCTAAAAGAACAACCGAAACACATCGTCATTCTTGGCGCTGGTTATATTGGCACAGAATTTGCCTGTATCATGCGCGGTTTGGGTTCTGAGGTGACGCAAATTACCAGAGGTGAAAAGATTTTGAAGGGGTTTGATGAGGATATTCGCACAGAAATTGAAGAGGGGATGACAAACCACGGAATTCAGTTGATTAAAAATAATGTGGTAAAAGCAATTGAACGCGTGCCGGAAGGGTTTAAACTGACTTTATCGGGGGAAGACCAACAACCAGTAATTGCCGACGTGTTTTTAGTGGCGACTGGTCGAACTCCCAATGTAGATCAACTAGGCTTAGAAAACGCTGGGGTTGCTCTTGTCGCTAGTTCTATCGAAGGGCCAGGATATACAACCACAAATGCCATCGCAGTCAATAAATATAGTCAAACTAGTCAACCGAATATCTTTGCTGTTGGCGATGTCACAGATCGCATCAATTTAACTCCCGTCGCCATTGGTGAGGGACGAGCCTTTGCTGATAGTGAATTCGGCAATAACCGCCGCGAATTCAGTCACGAAACTGTACCTACAGCCATATTTTCTACCCCAGAAGCCGCAACAGTAGGCTTGACAGAAGTCGAAGCACGGGAAAAACTCGGTGATGCCGTAAAAATTTTTCACACTCGCTTCCGCGCTATGTATCATAGTTTGACTGGTAAGCAAGAGAAGACAATGATGAAGTTGGTGGTTGATAGCAACACTGACAAAGTGCTAGGCGCTCACATGGTAGGTGATAGTTCAGCTGAGATCATTCAAGGTATGGCGATCGCTGTGAAGATGGGCGCAACTAAAAAAGACTTTGATGCCACCGTTGGTATCCATCCCTCCGCGGCCGAAGAATTTGTCACAATGCGGTAATAAAAGTTAGGAGTTACAGCATTTTTCAGGTAAATGAAGTACACAGGTAACAGAAGCTCAGACTTCAGCTTTATAGCTAGTCTGAGTAATTCACCTGCTTACTCCTAACTATCTAAAGCTTTGCAATATATATATCTTCACGGTTTCGCTTCCAGTCCTAATTCTGCAAAAGCGCGGGATATAGGCGATCGCTTTAGCCAAATTCACACAAAGCTAAAAATTCCCGATTTGAATGCTGGCGATTTTTCGCAGTTGACAATCACTCGTCAGATCACTCAAGTTGCCGCAGAATTCAGTAATGAATCTACACCAGTAACTTTAATTGGCTCAAGTTTAGGTGGTTTGACCGCCGCCAACTTGGGACAGCAATATTTACAAGTAGAACGTCTTGTGCTGCTAGCACCAGCTTTTGGGTTTTTATCTCATTGGTTGCCCAAGCTAGGCGATGAAGAAGTACAACGTTGGCAGCAAGAAAAATATATCATGGTCTACCACTATGGGGAGAAGCGATCAATTCCTTTAAGTTACGATTTTGTTACAGATGCTACCCAATACCAAGAAAAGCTTTTGCAACGTCCTATCCCCACCCTAATTTTGCATGGAAAAAACGATGAAGTCATCCCCATCGAAGCTAGCCGTAACTTTGCGCGTTGCCGTCCTTGGGTGGAGTTAGTCGAACTTGACAGCGATCACGCCTTGGGGAATGTTATGGAAGAAATTTGGCAGACAATTCGCCTCTTTTGCCAGTTACCTTGAAGTTGTAAAATATTAAATTCAGACCTAACCTAATATTTTTCAGTAAGTACTACTTAACTTGTAGATTCAAGGAGGCTATATTTCAATACGCTTGGGTTAAGCATCTCTTTCTTGTCTCTGCGTCGCGCCAGTTGCTACAAGTCGGGGAACCCGCAAGGGCGCACTGGCTTCTCTGCGCCTTGGCGGTACCCTGCGGTCAGCCGTTCGCGTAGCG
>CAZZZY010000955.1:0-2627 GCA_964658545.1 uncultured Acetobacteraceae bacterium
TGAGACGAGAGGCTTCTGTCAGATTTAGCTAAAGGCTATCTGGATCAATATTTAATTCTCGGAGTTTAGCAGCTAATCTTTGCGCCTTTTGCTCTGTTTGCTGTCGAGCCTCTTCTGCGGCTTGTCGTGCCGCTGCTTCCTCTTCATGAGTTAGGAGTGTTTGACCCGTAGCTGGATTGTAAAAACGCAATTTTCCTGCTTCTAGGCGTAACTCTAGCCCTAAAACTTGACTAGCTAAGGATACTGTACCATCTGGCAGGGTATTAGTTGTCACTGGGAAATAATTCCCATCGACCAAGTGTAAACCCTGGAGTTGGGGATTGAGATAATCGCCTGTAGGATCATATTGGAAATATTCACGCACTCCCAGAAAGGCGTAAATTCCTTTTTTTGCACCTTGATCTTTACTGCGGGTACTTTTTGAGGTAATCTCTAGAACAAAATCTGGGGTTTGATTATTTTCTTCCCAGGTTTTGTAAGAGCGTCTATCACGGTTTTCCACTCCAAACACCACAAATACATCTGGAGCGACAACTGATTCTGGATAACCTTTTTCGTAGTAAATAAATAGATTACCAGCGACGTATACATCTGGATGATTTTGAAAATAAATCCTTAGCACATTTCTTCCATAAGTCAAGTAACTGCACTGGATATCACCTTCAGCCATCGGCTTACCGTCCTCATCTGGGTACTCAATTGGGGTAACGGGGATATACTCTACTGAGGCTGTCATGGGTAGTACCTCAACTCAACTAGGGCTAGATTCAATACTATCGCTCAAAATTCTATCGCTATGACTGGGAGGCTGAGAAATCACCAGAAATTCCAAATCGCGTAGGCTTGACAGCCGTTAATATTTATCCGCTAACCCTCGTCATAATCTTCAACATATGGTTGCCCCCTTTTTGAAATTCGTAAGCAACAGGCTGAACCTTTACATCAAATCCTTGACTGGAAAACGTTTGGATCACTGACTCAATATAGGGTGATAGTTCACAATCAAGTTTTAACAATGGAAAAATCCTCACCTCTGGAGAGATTCTCAGAAGTTCATGAATAGATGCGATGTGAAAATCGAGTGATAGCTGCTCAGAGTAAAGAAAGAGTAAATGGGAACACACACATAACCCAAATTGATTGTTAGCTAGTTCTAGATTTGGTAGAGATAGCGGTAAGTAGCGCCCTGCTGTTCTACCAGTTTCATAGTCCAACAAAAATTTCTCCATCGCTGCTAGACGAGCATAACCAAGTTCATCTGCATTCCGAAAGTTCTTCCAAATGTAGCGGTTTGAATTTTGTTTAACCTGCTTGATGACTGGCTCGTAAGTTTCTAGAACTCTTTGTTTGATTTGTTCACCAGAAAACTGATAGAGAGGATCAATAGACACAACTGAATGTCCTAGTTCTGTCATTTCAGCATTGAAACTGGCAGGACCATCACCACATCCAAGAATTTTCATATTCAGGTCTGCATCTGATAAGGCAAACATCAGCTTGTACTCTTCAAGAGTTCTACCCCAGGGGACAACCTCATTTAATTTCATAAATAATTATCGTAAATTGCCAGCCTAATAGGGTCTTTAGTCATGGAGTTGACATTCCGTAAGTAAATTATCAATACTTTCAGGAAAATCCCCATTCTCAACTTTTTTACTAAAAACTTGATAACAATCTTTTTTATCGCCTTCCTTCCGAGGAAAACCTAACCAAAGAATAATAATGATTTTTTGTTCTTTGAATGCTCTAAAGAATAATCTATATCGTTCAGGTAGCCCCATTTTTTTGATCCGACTATACTTTTGCAAAGGTTTTTGCAAAGTAAAGTGACTAGCAAAAGGGTCTTGAGGGATTTTTTCTTTAATGCCAATATTCAATGCTTTTAATAATTTAACATCTGAATGTGTAATAAATTCTTCTTTAGGTAACTCATTTTTTAAAACATGAACCCTATTACGCAATTCTACCCATTGTTCGTTAAACAATGGGTAGAAAAAAATCTGCCAACCATTACAAGTAAATGCAGCCATTAATCTATAACTACATCAGCCAATAAATCATCCATTTCATCGCTCATTTCTTGGGTATAAGGAATTAGCTCAGAAGGGTTATGCATAGCATCCTTCATCAGAAAGTCAAGAAAAAGGCTCATCATAATGCCCTCATCTTCATCAGGTTGATCAATATTATCAGTTTCTAATCGAACTAAAAACGTGTTATCAGATAGCACTTCAATATGGCCTGAAGCATTAGCTAAATGGGGATAATCCTTATAGAATGTGCGAGGTAGGCGAAATCCATCTTGATTTCCTATCTTTGCATGAGTTATGGTATAAATTTTTGCAGCCATGAGCTAATTCATAAGTAGAAAGATACCAGGTATTCAAATGCAATACTTAGACATTATAAATTTGATGTGAGAAATTATGTCTTGTTATAACAACTGTTATAACTTACAACTAAACTATAACAGATTCCATAAAAAAAGACTAGAAGTTAATATAAGATTTTTTGATTAAGTAGATATACTTGTTAAAGCTAATTAAATATTAACCTCTGAGTCCTATATATATAGGACTTACGCACTGTACAAAATAACTATCTTGTGTATTAACGTAAATACGTTG
>CAZZZY010000956.1:0-2626 GCA_964658545.1 uncultured Acetobacteraceae bacterium
CCCAATCCCCAATCCCCAAAAATAACAGTTAACATTTGGTCATCAAGAAGCTATTGTGGTATCGAAGACTTCAAAAGCACGTTTAGGCTGAAACTGGCAATATGAGGCTATGCCGTTCCTCAATTCTGATATTTACCTGTTTTTCTTGTGTGGGTTTTTACCCAAACCGCTCAAGTACAGCTACACCTAACCTAGCACCTGAAGTCTTAGAACTTGCACAAGCTAGTTCGACTGTTACTGCTAGTCCGCCTGTCTTGAGATATGGTAGCCGAAAATCAGATGTGCAGAGACTACAAACCCAATTGAAGCAGTTGGGATACTACAGTGGCGTGCCAGATGGACAGTACAATGCTAGTACAGAAATTGCTGTAGCTAAATTCCAGAAAGTAAAGGGTTTAAAAGTAGATGGTCTTGCTGGTCTGGCGACTAGGGGGAGACTGCAAGCAGCTTTGGTTGCCAAAAATCAGATTGTCGCTTCTCAAAGAGTCACCTATCCAATAGTCACCTCTCCTGCTTCGATTTCCAAGCCAACTGCAAAACCCCAGCCAGCCAAGAGAGGTTTTGTCTGGTGGTTAATATTTGGCATTGGAGTTATGGGAAGTATTGGCGCACTTGTTTACCTGATAAGGTGGTTTCGTCAAGTCAAACAAGTGCAAAAGTCCGAAATATCAAATACTAAAAGTTTGAGTGAAGCTAACAAAGAAACGATGACACCACCCCCACCAGAGATTGTAACTAGTCCACAAACACCTACGCTACCACTCACCACACAATTACTTCTCCCAGAAAAAACTTCCCGACTTGCTAAACTCAATATCCTTGACGAATTAATTCAAGACTTACGCAGTCCTGACCCAATAAAGCGACGCAAGGCTATTTGGGATTTGGGTCAGCAGGGAGATTCGCGGGCAATTCAGCATCTGGTTGACCTGATGATTGATGCTGATTCTCAAGAAAACAGTTTAATTTTGGCAGCTTTGGCAGAAATTGGCATCCGCACACTCAAACCGATGAACCGTGCTTTAGCAATCTCAATCCAAGATGAAAATCCACAAGTACGACAAAATGCGATCCGTGATTTGACGCGCATCTATGACATGATGAGTCAAATGAGTCAGATGTTGCGCCATGCCTTAGATGACCCAGATCCCGATGTGCAGGCAACAGCACGATATGCTTTAATTCAGATGAATCGAATGCGTAGCTTACCAGAACAACAAGGTCTAACAGAAGATTCACACAACAATTCACGAGAATAAACCTAAAAATATTTTAACTGGATTTGGATATTAGTGTTTGGTCCTGCCACCAAAAATGCTGCTTCGCTAAATTTGGGCGCACCTGTGCGAATTTCTGGATTTCTGGAAAATCCAAAGCCTTCTTTTGGTATACCAAAAGTATTAGTGTTGAGAATGCGGTCATTATTTTGATCGTGGAAGACAGCAACGGCATAACTACCTGCTTTCAGGTTATCAAAGTTAATAGTTAAGGGAGTTTCAGTAATCTTGATACACTGCTTTTGTAAGACGCGATTACGATCGCTAGGAAATCCTTCACTGCTTGCAAAGATACTGGCACAGACTTGTCCTTCTTTATTCTTCAAGCCATCAATTTCCACGCTGAGTTTGCCGTTAAAATTGGCGTTGGCACTAAATGACCATACCAGATTTCCTAGAACTGCCAATAGTAGTATACTAACTCTCAATCCTTTAACCATACAATTTTCACAAGGTAAAATAAATTTTGCTGAAACTCAGTTTTCACTCATATCAAGCAGACTTATGGTGATATTATTCTGTTCCTGAGATAGTAGTTATCACTCAGTGAAATCTGGTTGTAACTGTAAACTCAGAGGCGATCGCTATCTTACAGCGCTTTTCAAGTCATTGAACTACTACTCCTTACTTGCCATTCCCTGTCTCACTTGAGTTAAACAGAATCGTAGTGGTAAACAAGACTAACAAACCTAATTTCCTTAAAGAAACCGGGTTCAGAGTACCTGTAATATGGGAGACTTGGCAATATTCCCGATAAATTAGATTTAAGATGAGTAACACAATTTCGGATATCGCAATCAAGACCATCAATGGTAAGGATAAGCAATTAAGCGACTACACCGGGAAGGTGCTGTTAATTGTGAATGTGGCTTCCTACTGTGGTTACACTTCTCAGTACGAGGGGCTAGAAAAGTTGAACCAAAAGTATGGCGAAGCCGGATTAAGTATTTTGGGGTTCCCCTGTAACGATTTTGGAGCGCAGGAACCAGGAAGTAATGAAGAGATTGTGCAATTCTGCACAAGTAAATATGGTGTTACCTTTGAACTATTCGATAAAGTCCATGCCAAAGGCTCGCAGCAGCATCCACTTTATGAGCGACTTACCAAAGCCGTTGAGCCAACGGGAACTGTTGCTTGGAACTTTGAAAAATTTTTAGTTAATAAGCAAGGTGAAGTCATAGCTAGATTTAATAGTAGTGTCCAGCCAAATTCACCAGAGATAATTGCCATAATTGAGAGAGAACTAGCAAAATAGTCAGATGATTTTAGATTCTCGATTGATTCCACGGATAAATCTGCTTGCTCTGTACCATCAAGGAATCATTGGTCAGAAGCTAAATACAATCTCC
>CAZZZY010000957.1:0-2619 GCA_964658545.1 uncultured Acetobacteraceae bacterium
TATTACCTCACATGAATGCGATCGCCGCCGCGCGGCAAATCGGTGCATCTGGAATGGTTTTGGCACCGATGGCAGCTTGTGCAACTGGAATTTGGTCTATCGCCCAAGCAGCTTTACTTATACAAACTGGACAATGTCAACAGGCGATCGCAGGTGCAGTGGAAGCACCAATTACACCCTTAACTTTAGCAGGGTTTCAGCAGATGGGTGCTTTGGCGAAAACTGGGGCTTATCCCTTTGATTTGTACCGAGAAGGCTTAGTTTTGGGCGAAGGCGCAGCTGTGTTTGTCTTGGAATCAGCAGAGTTGGCAAAACAGCGTCAAGCAAAAGTGTATGGTGAAATTCTCGGTTTCGGCTTAACTAACGATGCATATCATAGTAATTCACCAGCACCTGAAGGGAAAAGTGCGATCGCAGCTATCAAACAATGTCTAGAACGTAGTTGTCTATCACCAAGCGATATTGATTACATTCATGCTCATGGCACAGCTACTCAGCTAAATGACCAGATGGAGAGTATGGTAATCCAGCGTTTGTTTCCCCAAGGCGTGGCAGTTAGCTCCACCAAGGGAAGCACAGGCCATACATTAGGAGCGTCAGGAGCATTAGGTGTGGCTTTTTCTCTTATGGCATTAAAGCATCAAATTTTACCACCTTGTGTAGGATTGCAGCACCCAGAATTTTATTTAGAGTTAGTTACAGCAGCACGCCTAAGTAAAATTAGGCGTGTCTTATGTTTAAATTTTGGCTTCGGTGGACAGAATGCAGCGATCGCCTTAGCTTAGTTTCCATACTGCCTTGCAGTAACAGCAGAATAAAAGATTTAAAACTGTAACAAAAACTACAAAATCTCTTTTTTCTAAAAAAAAAGGATAAGCTAGTTACAGAACGATATCCGGTTCGTAAAGATACCGTGATTAGGAGAAAATTTTATGATTTCAAAGTCACTACTACCGCTAGAACCTGCTTCTCCAGCGCATATATGCCCATTTGACCAAGCCTGTAGCTACTTAGAAGCGGCAGCTAAAGAATTAAATTTAAATCAGGGCTTGCTGGAAATCCTCAGCCACCCGCGGAAGGTTGTCACGGTTTCCATTCCCGTGAAACTAGATGACGGGGAAATACAGGTTCTCGCTGGACACAGGGTACAGCACTCCGATGTTTTAGGCCCCTACAAAGGCGGAATTCGTTACCATCAGGCTGTGACATTGCGCGAAGTATCGGCTCTGGCAATGCTGATGACTTGGAAATGTGCATTGTTGGGTATTCCTTATGGTGGTGGGAAGGGTGGCATTCCTATAGATCCAAAACGCTACAGTGTTGGTGAATTAGAGCGAATCAGCCGCCGTTATATCAGCGAGTTGATTAAAGATATTGGGCCTGCCGTAGATATTCCTGCACCGGATATGGGTACTTCTGCCCGTGAAATGGCTTGGATGATGGATACTTACTCTGTGAATGTCGGTCATGCTGTACCAGGAGTTGTAACTGGAAAACCGCTTTCTATTGGTGGTTCACTCGGACGGGAAATGGCAACCGGACGTGGGGTGATGATTATTGTCCGTGAAGCGCTAGCAGATCAAGGTAAATCCTTAGTAGGAGTGCGAGTAGCTATTCAGGGTTTTGGTAATGTCGGTGGTGCCGCAGCTGAATTACTACATGAAGCAGGCGCGAAAATTATCGCCGTTTCAAATGGTTCTGGGGGAATCTTTTCCGAAGTTGGTCTTGATATTCCAGCGTTGAAAATCTACGCTGCTGAAAATCGCAAGAGTATTATGGGTTTCCCGCAATCTGTACCAATTAGCAATGCAGATTTATTAACTTTACCCTGCGATGTTTTAATACCAGCCGCTTTAGAAAACCAGATCACTGAAGAAAATGTGAATCAGGTGCAAGCGCAAATTGTTGCAGAAGCAGCTAACGGGCCGGTTACTCTTGAGGCTAACTTGGCGTTAGAGGCGCGGGGTGTAACTGTGCTACCGGATATATTGGCGAATGCTGGTGGTGTGGTAGTGAGTTATTTGGAGTGGGTGCAGGGTCTTTCTTACGTATTTTGGGATGAGGAGCGGGTTAACCGCGAAATGGAACACTTGATGGTACAAGCCTACCGCAAGGTGATTCACCAGTCAGAGGCGCGGCAAATTTCTCTGCGATTAGCAGCTTACACTTTAGGGGTGGGTAGAGTGGCGCAGGCGATGACTGATAGAGGTCTTTATCCTTAAGTTTTTACATTTTAGTCGTTCACTGGGCAGAATAGATCATCATAATTCGTAATTACTAATTCGTAATTCGTAATTAAATAGGCGTTGGTACTCCCGTTTATATAAACGGCTTGTTTTGTATCGGGGTTTAAATCCCAGTCACAAAACATAAATTACGAATTAGTAATTATTTGTTGATTTATCTGCCTTTTTTTATTGGGCGATCGCTACAACATCACTAGTAGTCTGTCAAGAAATAATTGATGGATAAGCAGGTTCGTAGTAAGGACTAAAGTCCTTATATTCTAAGCACTTTAGTGCTTACTACAAACCCTCAAAACTAGCTTGACACAGTACTAGTAAGTCACGGCGGAAATAAGCCACCCATTTAAAATCGCTAGACATCCTACAAAATCAG
>CAZZZY010000958.1:0-2615 GCA_964658545.1 uncultured Acetobacteraceae bacterium
CCTGCCCCCTGCTCCCCCTGCTCCCATTTCTCTAGGAGATCAGGGCGGCGATCGCGGGTTTTTTGAATTTGTTGCTCGTAACGCCACCGCGCGATCGCAGCGTGATTCCCACTGAGCAAGATATCAGGCACTTTTAAACCGCGAAAATTGGCAGGACGAGTATATTGGGGATAGTCCAATAACCCTTCCTCAAAACTTTCTGCTGTGAGGGACTCTGTTTTGGCCACGGTTCCTGGTATTAGTCGCACTACGCCATTAATCAAAGCCATTGCTGGAATTTCTCCGCCAGTCAGAATAAAATCGCCTAAAGATACTTCACGAGTTACCAAATGCAGCACCCTCTCATCCACTCCTTCGTAATGTCCGCAAATAACTACTAACTGGTCATAATTTGTCACCAATTCTTTCAAAAGAGGTTGATTGATTGTTTGACCCTGTGGACTCATCAAAATTACTTCTCTGCGGGGGAGAATCGGCAGCGACTCCACAGCCGTAAAAATCGGTTCTGGCTTCATTAGCATCCCAACGCCGCCGCCGTAGGGTTCATCATCCACCTTTCGGTGCTTGTCAGTGGTAAAGTCTCGTGGATTAACCAGATGCACTTCGGCAATCTGTTTGGCTAAGGCTTTACCCAGTAACCCAGAATTAAGAACAGAGTTAAAACAGTCAGGAAAAAGTGTAACTATATCAAAGCGCACAGTTATTCGTATTCAAGGACACTAATCTTAAATTTGGATGTCTAGCAAACACCGTCAAGCCAAGGTCGAGTCAAACTCCAGTTAAACTTTATCAATAGTATCTAAAACTACCAGGACTCCTGGATTTTAGATGGGATCAAAAGTTTTTCTAATTACTTAATTTATGTTTAAATGTTGTCACAAGTACATTTAAATTAATAATCATATCAAGTTAACAACTTCCAGGATGCATCGAGCCAGTCTCAGAAAAAAGCGTAGTCTTACCTGCTCGTCCCCAGCCCCAGAGTGGGAATCTAGCCCCCTGAAGACTATTTTGCCCTGCTGCAAGTGGACAGGTGAAAAACAAGGCCCTGGCTTTGAAAAATGGGAACAAACACGTTTAAACTGAGGCAACGCGAGCGTTAAGCGAGAATTCAAAGAGTGGCTGCCCAGTTCCAAAACTTCCAAAAAGTGTCCTCTCAAAAGTTGCAAAGCGCAAAAATCATCAGCCTTCTAAACCTTGTTAAATTCACCTGAAGTTGTTGACAGGAGAAACAAAATGCCGCAATTACAAGCTAAATCGCTAGAAATGAGGACACCCCAAGCAACTAAAACCGCCGTTCTGGTTATCGGAGGCGCAGAAGACAAAGTTCATGGGCGCGAAATCCTACGAACTTTTTTTGGACGTGCCGGTGCTAGTAAGGCTTATATTACAATTATTCCATCTGCCTCTCGCGAACCCGCCATCATTGGTGGTCGGTACATTCGCATTTTTGAAGAAATGGGTGCCCAAAAGGTAGAGATTTTAGACATCCGCGAACGCGAACAGTGTGAAGCCTCTCAAATCAAAGCATCCTTAGAAGCCTGTAGTGGGGTATTTTTGACAGGAGGAGATCAACTGCGTCTCTGTGGCGTATTGGCAGATACGCCAGCAATGGAAATTATTCGGCAGAGGGTGAGGGCAGGGCAACTTACGTTAGCAGGCACTAGTGCAGGAGCGGCAGTGATGGGGCATCACATGATTGCTGGCGGCGGTAGTGGAGAGTCGCCAAATCGTTCCCTAGTAGATATGGCAACTGGTTTGGGATTTATTCCGGAAGTAATCGTTGACCAACACTTTCACAACCGGAATCGGATGGGGCGACTGATTAGTGCGATCGCCGCTCACCCCGATCGCTTAGGTATTGGCATTGACGAAGATACTTGTGCTGTGTTTGAACGGGATGGTTGGCTACAAGTTATGGGTAAAGGCAGTGTAACCATTGTTGATCCCACTGAAGCCACCCACACCAACGAACCCCATGTCGGTGCTAATGAACCATTAACCGTACATAATTTACGTCTCCATATCCTCAGCTACGGCGATCGCTTCCACTTGTACCAGCGCACTGTATTGCCTGCTGTACACCGAATCTCCAGCTGACGGGATAGAGTATCTGAGGTTACACTGAGTTGACCACAAATTTTAGATTTTGGATTTTGGATTTTAGAAAAAGAAGAGCTTTTTGGCAGATGCCGCCAGAAAGAAGGCAAAACCAATCTAGAATACCCTCAATGACTCGTTATCAGCGGACTCCTACGGAGAAGCAACAGGGCTAGCGCGTCTCGTAGAGAAGCTATACCATCAGCTTTACACTACGCTATCGGCAATCTAAAATAGCAGAGCTAAGTATCCCAATTGTCTCTTTTAATCCAAAATCATCAATCTAAAATCCAAAATCAGTTGCCCGCACATTTATTTCTTGTTGTAGAAAAATGATGAGAATACTATGTAAAAAGAAAAAACTGTTGGCAACGAACAGTTTAGCGGTCAATTTCAGTAAGAAACTAGAATTTTGGTTCCGAATCTCCATCTACCTATTCCCATGAGAATCCTCAAGATCCAGACCTTACGCGGCCCAAACTATTGGAGCATTCGACGCCACAAGCTGATCGTCA
>CAZZZY010000959.1:0-2612 GCA_964658545.1 uncultured Acetobacteraceae bacterium
ATTGCGAATTGCGAATTGATTTAAGATGCTCATCCCCCGACATGAACGCCAGGACGTCTGTGAGGATTCTTTTCAGCCCGACGGAGGACTTCACGGGTGACTACAGCAATATCGCCCTCACCAAACAAGATAAAACGCAGTAAGTATTGTATAGGGTTGCCCTCAACCCAGCCGAAGTAGGCATGGGGAATCTTACCTGTTTGGTCACGAATATAAAGCAGTAAAGCTGCGATCGCATTAGGGACTGCTGCACTCTCAGCGCGTAAGATGCGATAATCACCAACTTGCACCCCTTTCACTTTGATGATATCCGCAAACTCCGAAGCATCTGATACCTGAATCTCTAGAAAAAGAATTGGATCGTTGGATGGAATATGGTTATCCTCACGGACCTCTTTCTCTTTTAAAAGATACTCTTGGACATCGCCCGTATTCAAGCGATTTGCAATTAGCCGTATTGCTCCCTGGCTCTCTTCGGCAAGAAATTGGCCAGCAAGTTCGTCAACTTCGATCCGCTCTGTTCGCAGTTCTGTTGAACGCCAAACACGAGAAACTAGCGAGGTAAATATGATCGCACCGATGAAAAACCCAGCGATTCTAATCCCCTCTGGTCTTTCGATGATATTAACAACAGTGGTATATAAAAATAACAGTGTAATAATGCCAAAGATGAGTTTTGCCCGCTTCTCTCGGTGACGATGGGCTGATAAGGTTACGGCAAAGGCAGCTGAGGTGATCAATACAAGTACACCCGTTGCGTAAGCCCCACCTTGGGCTTCCACATCTGCCCGAAAGATAATTGTGACCACAAAAGCGATCGCTGTATAGACTAAGACCAAGGGTCGCGTTACCCGTGCCCAATTAGGTGCCATACCATAGCGTGGTAGGTAGCGAGGCACAATATTCAGCAGCCCTGCCATTGCAGATGCACCTGCAAACCACAAAATAGAAATAGTGCTTAAATCGTAAATTGTGCCAAAGCCATTACCTAGATACAAATGTGCTAAATAAGCAAGGGCCCGTCCGTTAGCTTTGCCCCCAGATGCAAATTCTGCGACTGGAATCAGTAAAGTGGTTATAAAGCTGGTGGTAAGCAAAAAGAAGCTCATGATCAGAGCAGCACTGGTAAGCAGCTTGCGTGTATTCCGAACCCGTCCTCTGGGCTGCTGTATGGTGTTGTCGTTGCTACCTTTGACGAGGGGCATAACGGTTACGCCAGTCTCAAAGCCTGATAATCCCAGTGCTAGTTTAGGGAATATCAAAAGAGCTATACCAATTAGCATCAAAGGGTTAGAATTGCGGGCAAAAAGTGCATTCTGCCAGTTAGCGATCGCTCTTGGGTGAGTTAAAATCTGCTCCAGACCGACGCTAACGACAATGAAGTTTAACACCAGATAAACTCCCACCAAAACGACCGCAATACCAATCGCTTCTCGGAAACCTCTCAAGAAAACCGCGCCTAGTAATGCAACTAATACTAGGGTGATTGCCATCGTCTGACTGTGAAACCAATTTGGGGTAAGCGGATTTTCGATGATATGCGCTGTCGCATCAGCAGCCGACAGGGTAATGGTAATAATAAAGTCGGTTGCTACAAAGCCGAGTAAACATAGCACAAGTAATTTGCCTTGCCACCAAGGTAGCAAACGTTCTAACATTGCGATCGAGCCTTCACCATGAGGGCTTTCGGCAGCAATGCGCCGATAGATTGGCAATGCTCCAAAGAGCGTCAGCAAAACTAGAATCAGCGTAGCTATAGGAGAAAGAGCGCCAGCTGCTAAGGCTGCAATCCCAGGTTGATAGCCAAGGGTTGAAAAATAATCTACACCAGTCAAGCACATTACCTGCCACCAAGGATGCTGGCGATGTGCTTCTTCTTTGCGGTAAGGCCCTTCCTTCTCCCGGCGGTCTTCTTCAAGCAACCAGAGGATTAACTGATTGCCGAGCCGTTTTGTTGAAACAATTGATTTAGTCATCAAATACGGTTGTGTTGCAAAAGTCCAGCTTTGTAATTTTTTAAGCCTTCGTGGTTTATTAAAATTTTTAACTACAAATATATAGCACTCTTATTGTAAGTTAAGCATCCTGCCCGATTTACAAAATATATATTAGCTACTTGTAGTTGTCTGGCGGTTTAAGACCAAGTGCAGCTTCTGGTATTGGGAAAAATAATACTGTATGCGTATATTTTGATATTAAAACTTTCGTACCCTTAATATTTTTGAGCAATACCGAAGATGGAAAGCGCTGATGCGATCGCTTCTCAATTTTATTCTGTACTTAACACTTAAAGAGAATAAAATTTATCTCGTTGTTTGGTGCCCACTTACTTAGTTCTACTAAAAGCATCGCCAGTTTCTGCATCGATTAATTCCACAAGTTTTGCGTATTAGTGCAGATACTTCTACCTATAGAAGCTTAAAGGAAGGAGTATTTTGTTGTGTAGATGATCTAGTTACTACAGTAAACCTTTAAAATCTTTAGCAGATGAGTAGGTAGATTAGTGTCAGCAACTCAACCCTAAAGGGATTGAGCTTGTAAGAGAAATCAAGCAAGCTGTGCTGACCAGACCACTCGATAAAACGAGTAGCCGTTATTTGAGTCACGACACC
>CAZZZY010000960.1:0-2603 GCA_964658545.1 uncultured Acetobacteraceae bacterium
GTCTGTGGTGTGCGATTGGTTGGTGGTAGCAAACTAAACGTCTGATTGCGTATCTGTTCTTGGCGACTGGTAAATTTGACTCAATTGTGAAACATTACTGGATGTTTCTATGCCTGACAAGATAGCTTCCAGTACACTTACATCTTGGATAGATTCGATTTCAGCTAGTAAACTTTGACTTGACTCCCCAAATTTCAGCTTTAATCCTAATGATATGCTTTTGTGCAGCAGTTGCTTTATCTGATTTTGGCTTTGCTCAACTCCTTTTTGAAATCCAATTCGCTCAAAACTGGTTACGTACTGCATACGCTGCTCTGCCTCTAATTGTTCTACTTCTGTTTTAAATTCTGCTTCTAAATCTAATGGTAGCGTTAGCATCCAGTCTACAAAAGCCAACAAATTTAGAACATCCTCCCGTTCAAACCCTTGTTGGTACAATCGACGTACCAAACTAAGTTTTTGTTGTTTGCGCCGTAACCTATCATTACGGGTTTCTGATGCTGCTAAGTGTGCCATCACTACTGTAGCAAACGGGTTACGACTGGCTTCTAATTCAGACTGTCTTTGTTGATAGTCTACCAACTTGATTACAGGAAATTGGAAATCTACCCTACACCCAAATAATTCGTAACCAAACTGAGATGGTCGCCAGTTGGTACGTTCATCACCTAATACTGCCAAAGATACCACTGGACGTTTATATCTATCATAGATTCGATAGTTGTAGGTGTACATTCTTCTCCCAAAGTTCGACTCTTCCTGGGATTGGATTTCCACATGAATCAATACCCAGGTTTCTGAACCATCTTTCAGATAGATTTTTACGAGCTTATCTGCCAGATGCTTCCCAAGTTCTGCATCACGCACCACCTGTTCTAATTCTTTATCCAAGAACTCTGGTTGTTTTGTCCAATCTATTTGCTCATGTGCTTGGGGGAAGAAAAACAACATGAAGTCTTCAAAATACAGTTGTATTATCTGTTTCCACGGGCTATCAAATTCTGTCTGCGGATTTTCATCAATCATGTTGTCAAACTGGAACTAAAATATTAATATAGTACATTATTACTAGAGAACTTGAGCAAATTAATTATCATGTTGCAAGTAGTCAGACAAATTAAAGAACGCAGTAAAGTTAAGCTCAAACGGAAAGATATTACATACGAGCTTTGGCGTTTGGATGATGCTGAATTTAGAAAACTTCGGCAAAAAAGCCTTCCCATTAAAGATGATTATATGTTTTATATGCACTTTTATCTTTCCGAACGCGAGAACAAAAATAAACTCAATTTGGCTGAATTATATGTCTGCTTAATGCACTTGTTTGGTGATAGCAGTGATTGGATTGACGATTGGAAAGGTACTTTCTCTTTTCCAGTATTATTGGTTTTAGAAAAAGCACAAGGCAGATTCTTCTATTTAATTAATATTTATGATGATCGGGGTACACTGTATATTAGCTTTTACAGGGTGCTGGAAGCTGAAGTAGAAGGTTATGATACTCAAATACTTCGTGAACCTTTTGAAATAGAATTTTCTCGCCAAGAAATAAACTATTTTATCAGTTATTTTTATGGTTATCTTGAGGGCTGTTTTCAAAGTAGAAGGCTCTTGATACCATCTGAGCAGTTTTTCAAGAAGATTGGTTCTGAGTCTATCCTTTATGGCTATAAAGATGAGCATTATTTTGAGGAGAAATACCAATCTCAATCAGAATATCTAGCAGCTATTGAAAGTTTAGAGTCAATTGGTATTAGTTCCATAAGTTCACAAAATGTCAATAATATTTTGCAAACCATAACTAGCGAAATAATCGAAAATTGATTCATTCCATTACAACAATACTACGCTACTACGCTTTTAATAAATTAGAGCAAAATATATGAAACAAGTAGTTAGACAAATTCGAGAACGTATTAAACTTGAACTTGAATTAAACAATATTAAATATGAACTTTGGAGACTAGACGATGCTGAATACAGATTACTCAAAGTAAATAGTATTGATATTAAACATAATTTTACCCTTTATCAGGAGCTTTATTTCTCAGAACCTGATAACAAAGCTAATCTTAATTTGGCACAATTATTTATTACTTTAACTCGGCTGTTTGGCAATAGTAGTAATTTTTTTGATAACGAGAAAGGCTCATTTATTTTCCCCCTATTACTAATAGTTAAAAAGTCAACAGGTAATTTTTTTTATTTAATACAAATTTTTGATTCTCGTGGATGGTTTGAATATAATACCTATAAATTATTTGAGAACGAAGCAGATACTTACAATAATCAAATGCCAGTTCAAGTATTTGAGTCAGAATTTTCTCGGCAAGAAATTAAGGATTTTTTAACTTACTTTTATCTCTATCTAATTCAGCTATTTAATAATGCAAAATCTCTTGCTCAACCGGAACCTTTTATAAGAATGATTGATTCTAGTTTTATTCTTTATGGATATTACAATAATCAATACTTCGAGGAAGGGTACGATGATAAAAAATCATATCAACAAGCAATTCAAAGATTTAGTTCGGTTGGACTTAATGCTTTTCAGCCACAAAATATAAATTCTCTGTTGCAAACTATTATTAGTGAAGTCGCTC
>CAZZZY010000961.1:0-2594 GCA_964658545.1 uncultured Acetobacteraceae bacterium
CAAACTTCTCCAATTTGAGAGAAAGTATAATAATTTTAAGCAAATTATTTATATAACTAGGATTAATTTCCCGCATATGCTGGCGAATTAACCAAGCTAGAGAATATTCCGCCAGTGTTTCACGCCTTTCAGCTTCTATTTGCAAAATTTGAAATAGTTCATTTGTCCAAATTGGTAACTGTTCTTCATCTGCCTCTGTCATTGGCAGCATCCAAGTCATTTGAGCTTCTGCTTCTTGCCCTTGTAATAGCAATAGTAACCCTAAATGCCAATAATAAGAAATAGCATTTTGTTCTATTCCTATTGCTTGTTCATATAGCTCTGCTGCTTGCGAATATTTTTCTTGAATGAAGTATTCTTCAGCTTTATTTTGCCAATTATATATATCAGTAATCATTGTAATTCTCTGAGAAAATTTTATGAGGAATATAATTCAATACGCTTGGGTTAAGGAGAATCGTAGGTTGGGTTTCGTTCCTCAACCCAACCTACGCAGTTTATGGTTTTTGACGCTAACCCAAGCGTATTGGAATATAATTGTGAACGACTTACATAATAGACATCTGGTGAAAATGACATAGGCACAATTCATGAATTGTGCCTACCAAGAATTTCGGCCAACGCATAATTAATTTCTGGAGATGTCTAATGGAAATAAAGTGGATAGAAGCATCTACCCACTTGCGAAAATATCTCGTTGAGAGACAGTTTATATACTGTTTGTCCTTGGTTGCTTACTTAGACAAAGAGACGAAGCCGGTGGGACAAGTAATTGATCCAGTGACGTTGGTAAATGTAGCGCTAGATACTGCACCACTGGTAGACATGGGCAATGAAGATTCACACAAAATACCTATGGTAGTAGCATCACTGGTAGCACCTACGTTTGTCACCTCTACACCACCAACATAGGCTTTGAGAGGCGCACCGGCTGTATTTACTCCTGCTTGGTTGGTTACTACAGCAGCAGAGCCTGTACCACTGGGGTTACTTGTGTAATTGTAATTTACGGTTTGTGTTAGAATACCAAGTCCTAAAGCACCAATTGAACTTGTAAATGCAGTATTTTCTAAGTAATAAGCTTGTTGGGCACGGTTCATCGAACCTGTGTATTCTTTAGCTTCCGACTGCTTGGCTTTGTTAGCTTGGTTCAAGAAAGAAGGTAGAGCGATCGCAGACAAAATACCAATGATAATAATTACTACGAGTAATTCAATGAGTGTAAAACCCTCATTTTCCTTCTTTTTGTCGAGAATGTGATGAAGAAATTTGGCTTTTAGTTCGGTTTTCATAAGTGTTTTCCCTGGGGTAGGAAGTGCTTGTGTGTTCTAGATATAACTTACCCAACTGCGATCGCTTTCCTATCACCTTGAAAAAAAAAGTTTGGGGAGATCCGGTTACACAATCCAGAATCCTTGCATTTAAAAGCCCCTGGTCTATACCAAGGGCTAGATTCTCAATTTCGTGAGAGTGCTTTATTCAAACTCAGGTGGCCACAACTCTGATATTGCCAGTTCCCAACCTGGTAGCAAGTCAGGTAGTGTGAGCTTGTCGCCATTCTGCATCACCACTGGAGCTTGATTTATTCGATAAACTGTTACCGTCAATTTGTCAGGGTCAATCAACATACCGACTTTAGACCCAAGTTGCAAAAATAGCTGAATCTTCTCTTCAAGCAGTTTAATTCTGTCGCTTTTAGATTTAATCTCAACCATTAAGTCTGGAACTAACTCTACAAAGTCGCGCTTGGTCTTCTTCAATCGATCGGCGCGAACAAAAGACACATCTGGGGCGCGCAAATTTCTTTTTTCCGAGTCATCCTCTTCTATTTTAGGTAATATGAAGCCTGCGCTAGAGCCAGTCACTCGCCCTAGCTTGCGCGACATTACCCAAATATTTAAGAAAGTACTCAACCGAGTGCCAATTTCCTCTGACTCGTAATCTGATGGCCCCATAACTATGATTTTCCCTTCTACCAGCTCCATCTGCCATTCTGGATGCTCGGTTTGTAGCTGCTCTAAGTCTGTAATCGCAAAGGACATAATACACTAAATAACGCTTTTATATAGGATTCCTATTTGATTTTTGAACAAAATTAGGTACTGTAGGGTGCGTTAGGATGAAATCCGTAACGCACCATTCGTAAGGATTTAGTGCGTTACGCTGTCGCTAACACACCCTACGTATCTTTTTGAAAATCAAATAGTAGTCCTATATCTATCATACGTACCTAAACCTACGAAAGCTACAATGTATTGTATTGAAATAAAAACGGCTGTATAGTTTAGCATTCGTCACATCAATGAAAACAGATATAATTTTTTATGAACTTATCAAGGAACTACCACAGATATTTTTTGAACTTATTGATAAACCTGATACTAATCCCAATATCTACACATTTATTGCACCGAAAATCAAACAACAATCATTTCGTCTAGACGGCTTATTTGCTACTATCAAGGGATTTGAAAATGAACCCTTATAAGTTTCCCAATCTTACTTTAGAGGATGTTTGAAAAGTCGTAAAGTATACTATAAACCCCGCTTCCATTCCTCTCCCCCACAGGGAGAGAGGCTTTGAAACCCCCATT
>CAZZZY010000962.1:0-2587 GCA_964658545.1 uncultured Acetobacteraceae bacterium
TATGTGATCGCGCTTGGCAAATAAAGTAAATTTAATATCAAAGAAACTAAGTATTATTAGTATATAATTAAAGAGACTATAAATGTGTGGAATTGTTGGATTAATCAGTACGAATTCAGAACAACTTAGCCTCAAGATTATCGAAAAAATGCAAGACGTGATGCTTGCACGCGGCCCAGATGGATCTGGAAACTTTATTGAAGGCTCTGTGGCGATGGCAATGCGTCGCCTTGCAGTGATTGATTTAGAGCAGGGCTGGCAACCCCTCACTAGTCAAGATGGACAAATTATTGCTTTTCAAAATGGTGAAATTTATAATTATCAACAGTTAAAAAAAGAACTAGAACAGCAAGGTTTTATATTTAAAACTAACAGCGATACAGAAGTTTTAGCTCATGGTTTTGCCCAATGGGGAATTGAGGGACTGCTAGAAAAAATCGACGGAATGTATGCGATCGCCATTCTCGATCGTAGAACTCGTGAGCTGCATCTTGCTAGAGATCGCTTTGGAGAAAAGCCACTTTTTTATTGCTACGCCGAAGGGCGTTTTGCCTATAGCTCAAATATGTTAGCTTTGGCAGCATTGCCGTGGGTGAATAACGAGATAGATCCGTTGAGCTTAGATCGCTACCTAGCGCTGCATTTTGTTCCTGGCGATCGCACGATTCTCAAAGATATTAAGCGAGTACTACCTGGTGAAAGGCTTTGCATTCCGGTAGACAACCCTGTGCCACAACGATTTCGCTACTATCAAATTTCAATTGATAAACAACACAGCGTATCTGATGAGGAATTAGCTAAACAGCTAGAAAAGGCTGTCGTGTCAAGATTAATCGCTGATGTTCCTGTTGGTGTTTTTCTCTCAGGAGGACTCGACAGTTCAATTGTGGCAGCGATCGCCGCTCGGCACAATCCCCAAATAGATACCTTTTCTATGGGATTTTGCTCAAAAGACCATGATGAAAGCATTTATGCTCAACAAGTATCTCAAGCCATTGGTAGTAATCATCATCATTTCATGTTTGATGAGAACAGCTTTGCCCAATTGCTACCACAGGTAGCTGCTGCTCTCGATGAGCCAATTGGCGATCAAGCCATGCTACCGCTTTACTGGCTGTGCAAAGAGGCAAAGCAACACGTCACTGTGGTGCTATCTGGAGAAGGTGCAGATGAAATATTTGCCGGATACAGTTACTATAATCGTTTTGCCTCGAAAAAAAGTTGGAAAAACAGGCTCAAGGCATTACTGGTGCGATCGCCTGATACGTTGGAATTATATCAAAGTTTAGTGCATAATCCTTTACCAATAACACCTTCTGGGTTTCCACTGTTGTCAGATGCAGCACAGCGCGAACAACTCATTGGGCGATGGTGTTCCGAAATGGATCAGTGGGAACATGACTTGCTTTCTTGGCTAGACTCTGCTGTAAACCCCTTGCAAAAAGCTAGTAGTGCAGACATGGCAACTTGGCTACCTGATAATTTGCTGGTGAAATATGACAGGATGGCAATGGCTCATAGTTTAGAAGGACGTGCCCCATTTTTGCAGCCACAACTAGTTGAAATTGGACTAAATTTGCCAGAGCGTGAGAGAATGTCAAAGGAAATAAGCAAAATCGCTCTGCGTCGCGTGGCTGGGCGTTGGTTACCCAAGGAAATTATGCAGCGCCGTAAACAGGGGTTTGTACTACCTATGACAAATTGGTTAAAACAGTGGTTTGAGACTCATGGTGGAGTCGATACTTATTTTGCTGGCGTACACTTTCCCGGATTAGATATTAACCAAGTATGTCAAATGGTAAAGGTTGATCTTCAGCAAGGTATTATTCGAGAACGCTTTATTTTTGCGTTGATACTTCTAATTGAATGGCATAGAAAATTTAAGTTAAGATTATCAGTGTTGCGTGATGATTACATGAGATTTTTATAGTAAAAAGCGCTTGAGCCACACGCACGACTCCGCACAACTAACTATCAAGCTAAAAATTAGCTAATATCTAATTTATAAAGTGCAGATACCCGAAAAAATTGGTATTGTTTTAGCAACGTATAATCCTGATGTTGAATATTTTCAGAAGCAGATCCAGTCTATTCAAAATCAGACTTGGTGCAACTGGGTTTGTCATATTGTTGATGACTGCTCCCAACCTGAATATCAAACTGTAATCCAAAAAGTTGTCGGCAATGATTCGCGGTTTATTTGTCATTTTCATAACGATAACCTTAAACATTATTACAATTTTGAACGGGGTTTGCAATACTGTATTCAAGACTCTGCAATTACAGCGATCGCATTTTCAGATCAAGATGATATTTGGGAAGTAGAAAAATTAGAAAGATTGCTCGCAGAACTACGTTCTCAACAAGTGCTTTTGGTTCATTCTGATTTGAAGCTTATCAATAGTGACGACGAAACTATTCATCCTTCTACCTGGGATTTTGAAGGGCGTAATCCTGAAAAAGCTACAGTAGAATTGTTATTACTTCGCAATGTGGTGACAGGATGCTCTTTATTATTTTGTACTTCTCTGATTCCCTATATTCTTCCCTTCCCCAAACATGAATTTGGTTCGCATCACGACTGGTG
>CAZZZY010000963.1:0-2576 GCA_964658545.1 uncultured Acetobacteraceae bacterium
GGAAGCAGGGGGAGCAAGAAAAATGATTTGTATCAATAATTTCGTTAAATGGTATAATGTATTGAGGAAAAACGAATTTATTCAATAAAAAACTAATTTTACTTGAAGTTTTGCATTGGCTAACGACGACCAATTTTCTGGCTTATTTCCCGACTTGTGCGTTGATATTCGTGAACAATGGGTAACCTTTCCGTCTGATAATTTTCCAGAGCTTCGGCAAAACTAGCACTAGACGTAATATGTTGCGCCAAAGCCAAACCATCCTCCCAACCGGAAGTCATACCTCTAGCGCGAGTAGGACTTTTTGCGTGAGCCGCGTCACCAATTAAAATAACGCGACCATCATAGAGTTGAGGCAGGGGATCGATATCATAGGAATAACGACAGATAATATTTTCCACAGGGGTTGACTGAATCACATTTCTTGCATCCTCTGGGAGTTTGGCTAATTCTTGGGGAGGAATAGATATATTAGTCGGTTGTAGGGTGCCTATTTCAGAATCTGTCTGCTCTTTTTCTAAAAAGAAACCCCAATGAGTACGATTTGCACCAATATGAAAGAAATTTGCATAAATTCCCCGACCGCGTGCATATACAAAAAAGTTTCCTTCTGGACAGAAGCTATTATCTGTCACAATCCCTCGCCAAACTACATCGCCTAAATAGCAGAGTTTTATATTCTGAACCACAAACTGCCGAACCTTAGAAAGAATGCCATCAGCACCCACTAGAATATCTCCTTCCCATTGACTGCCATCTTTAAAGTGGGCGATCGCGCTATTCTCAGTCTGCGTTATCGAAGCTAATTGAGCGTTAAAATGAATATTATTAGGGGGTACAGTATCCAAAATTGCTTCTAAAATCGCCTTACGGTCTACAAGCATTCCTGGTAATTCATCTTCACCATAGCTGACGGATTCTGAATTGATGAATCCACCTTTAAGGTTGCGATACTCAAATAATTTAACAGGATTGCCGGAGTTAATAATTTTTTGGCTTATTTGAGGGTTTCCTTGATGAAGTACTTTCATGCCTGATTGGACAATCAGAATGCCACATCCATCGGTACGCACTATGGGCGCTTTTTCAAATAAGTCAACTTGAAACCCTTCTTGAATCAGCAAACTGGCAAGATAAGCCCCTGATGTCCCTGCGCCGATAATACCTATCTTGCTGTTGGAAGAAACCATCTGTGACTCTCTCAATTTCATGTTGTTTAGATGATAGTTGATTGAGATATTATCTTGAATAGTAAACCAAAAAGTTTTTTATTAATGGCGTAGCCTGCCCCCAGGCTACGCCATTAATAAATTTCGCAGTGCATTTTTATCCCGCCTCGGGATCTCAAATAAATCTAACTATGTAACGAAATGTAAAATGGTCTAAACCCTTGCGATTACTTCACTTCACCTCGCTACGTACCCTATGGGAAGGCTTCGCCAACGCAATGACATAGTTATAAATTTTCACACCCACTTACTTAATTACCCGGACATGATATCACTCCCCACCCAGTAATTTTTGGTTATCGAGTACTAATAAAACCCAAAAGCATTGGCATAATTTTTTAACTTTGCAGTGAAAAGTACTTTAAGTAACTTAATGCATCAACCGCTACCCAATTTTATGGTTAGCGTTAGGATAGCTATGTATTTTTTGGAAGTATAAATATGGCTGAGACTTTTTATGTAAATCCAGTATCAGGTAGCGATACCAACCCTGGTAGCCAACAAGCCCCATTCAAAACTATTACCCAAGCCCTCAAGGTAGCTACAGATAACACCAAGATTCAACTGGCAAATGGGAATTATAATGCCGCTAGCGGTGAAGTTTTTCCGCTAACGGTTCCATCTGGCGTGACAGTGGTGGGTAATGAAACAGACATTGGTAAGGGCATTTTGATTGAAGGAAGTGGTAACTACCTAAGCCGTACTTTTGCTGGTCAGAATGTCACATTTGTGATGCTAGATAAAGCCGAACTCCGGGGGGTGACTGTAACAAATCTGGCTAGCCGTGGTAGTGGTGTCTGGATTGAATCAACTGCTCCGACTGTTGCGAATAGCACCTTCACCAACTGTAAGCGGGAGGGAGTATTTACTACAGGCGATGCAAATCCAGTTATTCTAGGTAACGTGTTCAGTGAGAATGCAGCCAATGGAATTGCGATCGCTAAAAATTCCAAAGGTCAAATTCAAGGTAATACTTTCTTCAAAACCGGTTTTGGTATCGCCATTAGTGATACGGCATCACCTTTACTTCGAGATAACAAAATTTCCGAAAACCGTTCTGGGATTATCATTTCTGGTACTGCTAGTCCCATATTGCGTAATAATGTCAGCGAAAATAACACTGATGATGGTATAACAGTGATTGCAAGTGCCCTACCGGATATTGGTAGCACCAATAATCCAGGAGGTAATACTCTACAAAACAACGGTAAATTTGATTTGCAAAATGCCAGTTCTAACAAGCTGGTTTCCGTAGGAAATAAAATAAATGCGTCTAAAGTCACGGGAAACGTAGAATTTGCAGATAGTTCGGTTCCTACATCCACTCCTACGCCGACACCCACTCCT
>CAZZZY010000964.1:0-2570 GCA_964658545.1 uncultured Acetobacteraceae bacterium
AGAGGGGGGTCTTTTTGATACATAGCCGTTAAGATCCTTTACCTATCTAAAAACTACCTATTTGATGAAAATGGCAACGTCCGCCCCTCTCCGCTAGATGTCAATGTATTGGCTACAGTTATTACCAAACATGAGGCAATAATTTTTGAACGTTTACAAGAAATTTTTGGGCAGGGATGGCCCAAAACTGATGCCGTTGTAGTATCCGATGATGCCTTGCAGCAGTACATTCGCCAAACAGGAGAAAAGCTAACCGAGGTTATTAAGCGAGTATGGCAACGCTTGCAGTGGGCGCTAGCACAGATGAAACTACTCGACGAAGTTCGCCAACGCAAGGGAACCCTCGACCCCGATGAAGAAGCACTGAGGCAAAGGTGCGATCGCTTGGTGAAAAAACTCAAAGGTATCCAATCGAAGAAAAAGCGTGAAGCAGAAGGGTACGACGACACCAACACCTACAGCGTTTTAGCAGCAGAAGGTTTTTTACCAGGATACGGCTTAGATGTTGGTTCTGTACTGGCAACGACCCAAGTACCCCGACACTTTGGCGGATGGATCTCCGACTTTGAATTACCGCGTCCAAGTGCGATCGCATTACGGGAATACGTACCAGGTAACTTAATTTACGCCAATGGCAACCGTTTCATTCCCCGTTTCTTCCATTTAGAACCGCAACAGCAACCAGTACTATTTCAAGTTGATATTGCCAACGAAGCAATTGTGGAAATTGGTACAGAAGTTCGAGGAACCGGAGCAGGATTAGGAGTAGCATCATTGCGGGCAATTCCCATCTGCGATGTTGATTTACCGCACCAGTCCCAAATTAGCGATGATGAAGATTATCGGTTCCAAATGGCAGTTTCCCTGTATGGTTACGAACAAAACCGCCATAACGGAGGACACGCCTATACTTGGGGCAATAAAACTATCCAATTACGCCGGGGTGTGCATTTAAGAATAGTTAACATCGGTGCTGCTAACATTATCCGCACTCCTGGAGGTTTGGGGTATCCAGTTTGTTTAGTTTGCGGCCAAAGTCGTTCCCCATTGGCATCAGAAGCCGATAAACAGGCATTTGCAAAAGAACATTTAGAAAGGTGCGGACAAACCGTACAACCCACTGGCTTTTTTGCCGATGTCATGGCAGATACTCTCTCTTTCCAAGACTGTGACAATCGAGAACAAGCTTACAGCATCGTCGAAGCAATTCGCATTGGGACTTCCAACGTTTTGGATATGGAAATCGATGACCTACAAATTTTAATCATTGGTCAACCGGGGCGAGAAACCGTCGATGCCTTACTTTATGACCCCATGCCCGGAGGTTCTGGTTTGCTAGACCAAATTATATCTCGCTGGTCGGAAGTGATTGCAGCAGCAAAAGAGGTAGTAGAACATTGCCCCTCCGCTTGCGAGACAGCTTGTATAGATTGTTTGCATACATTTCGCAACGCCCATTATCACCGTCACTTAAATCGCCATGAAGCAGCTAAAAAGCTAGATAAATGGGGTTCCATGCTGAAATTTAGTCACGAAATCCCATCGGGACTACCAGTAGTAGATAACACAGACGAACAACCAGTTAACGACAAAGAAAGCATTTTGCGAGATATGCTTATTCGTGCAGGATTTCCCAACCCCATAGCCCAACATCCTATCGACTTGGGTAGACCATTGGGAACCACAACACCAGATTTTTTTTACGAAGACCCTTCAGAACGTTCTGAGGGAATTTGTATTTACTTAGATGGGATGAGTAGACACCTACATGGCGATCCAGAGAGACAACAACGCGATCGCATCATTAGGGAGGAATTACGCAATATTGGTTTTGAGGTGTTTGAAATTCCTGTTGGTAACTTAGATGATCGTCTAGTAATGGCGACTCATTTTTTCCGTATTGCACGGGTTTTGTTGGGCAAAACTAAAGCAACGGAAATCCGCGATAGCCCTAACTGGTTTGAGTGGGAATTGTAACTTAAAGGATAAGTGCGATTCGCTGTAAGTAAAATCACGGTAGTTAGTGTCACTTAAAGGATAAGATGGCCACTGCGGCAAGATTATCCTTTAATTTTCGGCAATCTTTTCCTTTAAATCACAACAATCACATTTGGGTCTGGTTACAAATTTAATTAAAATGATAATCATTATTGTAACCCTGTAATAGACTTACCCGGTATTTACAATTTACCCAGCTTTTCTGAGGTAATGGTTTTTCTAGAATTTTACACGCAATATTGACAAAATATCTCTAACTGGCGCTTTATCTGCTTCTAGCTTCTCTATTCTGCTTAATAGTCGTTTTGGAATATACTTGCATTTTTTAACCAGGCGATCGCCATCCTTCCAAAACTCATAGTGATACCAAGCTTGGGGATAATCTTTGCCGTGAAGGGTGATGGTTTTCCACTGAATGGAGCCACTACCTAATCCTTTGTGTCGTCTAGTTTTACTAGGGCTATTTTTACTGGGGGGTATCTCTGACTGTTCAACATCGTTACTAGGGCTATTTTCGATATCCCCCAGTAATGTGTTTTTACTAGGGCTAGGCACAACACCCAGTAATGTCA
>CAZZZY010000965.1:0-2556 GCA_964658545.1 uncultured Acetobacteraceae bacterium
GGGATTGATGGTATTTCTGTTGACTTATTTGAGTCAATGGCTACCGAACAATTACAGAAGCTCGAATATCAACTGCACCACGAAACTTACACTCCAAGCCCTGCTAAAGGGTTTTACATCCCCAAAAAAAACGGCAGTAAGCGGTTAATTGGTATCCCTACTGTGCGGGATAGAATTATCCAGCGTTTACTACTCGATGAATTGTATTTTCCCTTAGAAGATGCCTTTCTTGATTGCAGTTATGCCTATCGTCCTGGACACAGTATTCACCAAGCAGTACAACATTTATATGGATACTATCAGTATCAACCAAAATGGATTATCAAAGCCGATATTGCTGATTTCTTTGACAATCTTTCTTGGGCATTATTGTTAACTGCATTGGAGGAATTATCACTTGAACCAATTGTATTACAGTTACTAGAACAACAGTTGAAGTCAGGAATTATCGTTGCTGGACAATATCGTAACTTTGGCAAAGGAGTATTACAAGGTGGGGGGCTTTCTGGTGCTTTAGCAAATTTATACCTGACTAATTTTGATAGAAAATGTCTCAGTCAAGGTATTAATTTGGTGCGGTACGGGGATGATTTTGTCATCGCCTGTAAGAGTTGGCAAGAAGCAAACCGTATCCTCGACAAAATTACTGCTTGGTTAGGAGAAGTTTATTTAACTCTACAACCAGAGAAGACACAGATTTTTACTCCCAAGGATGAGTTTACTTTTTTAGGTTATCGCTTTGCTGGCGGTGAAGTTTATGCACCACCGCCACCCAAACCTGTACGCCCTGGGGAATGGGTAATTAATGATTCGGGTACACCTTATTTTCGCAGAAAACCAAGACCAGCGAAACCAGTTTCTCGTCCTCCCAAAGCTTGCAGTATTGACAAGCCGAGCAATTTTCCGAAAGCATCAATTTCTCATTATTGGCAGGAAACCATGACTACTTTATATATAACCGACCAAGGTGCTTATTTGAGCATCAAAAATCAACAATTTCAAGTTTATCATCAAGGTGAATTGCGGATAAAGGTTCCAGTTAGTCGAGTCAGCAATGTTGTACTGTTTGGCTCTTGTAATGTATCACATGGTGCGGTGAGTATGGCGTTGCGGCGACGGATTCCGCTCATGTATTTGTCACAAAAGGGCAGGTACTTTGGCAGGTTGCAAACAGAAGGTGATGCTAAGGTTGAATATTTGATGTTACAGGTTGAGCGTTGTCAAAATACAGAGTTTACTAGAAAGCAAGCTGAAGCGATAGTTCGGGCAAAGTTGCATAATTCCCGGATATTATTGATGCGGTTAAACCGTCGTAAAAAATCTAAAAATGTAGATGAAACAATCATCAAAAAGGCATCTAATGAATTAGAGATTTTGATGAGCAAACTACCTTTTGCAGATAGCATGGATATGCTGCGGGGGTATGAAGGAAGAGCGGCGACAATTTATTTTCAAGCACTGGGAAGTTTATTTTCTGGTTCGTTTACGTTTGAAAAGCGCACCAAGCGTCCACCCACTGACCCCATTAATAGTATGCTCAGTTTGGGGTACACTCTATTAAGCCAAAATGTTTATTCGTTCATCCAATCTGTAGGATTGCATACTCATTTTGGGAATTTACACGTTCCCCGTGACAATCATCCAGCGCTAGTTTCTGATTTGATGGAAGAATGGAGGGCTGGCTTGGTCGATTCTTTAGCAGTTTATTTAGTCAATTCAGAAGTTTTTACAATTGATGATTTTACGTTACCCGACGAACGAGAAGGGGTGTATTTTCAACCTCACGCACTCAAGAAGTTTCTGAAACATTTTTTTACTTTGTGTACGTAAATTTTTCGCGGGGGTCAGGCGATCGCCAAAACCCTTATGATTTCGTTGACCCCCGCGAAAAGCTTTCTGAGTAAGCTTTTGAGAAGGGTCTACTAGGACTAAATTCTCAATAATTGTAGCTTATTGACAGGTAAATTAGACCCCCCGCGAAAATGGGTATCTGTAACCCTATCTGCATAAGGCTTCTAAATGGGTAGGGTTTGAATTCCTTTACCCCTCACGGGGATGGAAACCAGTATCACGGCAACCCATTTTCATCCAATGAAAGAGACTACTGTTTGAATTCCTTTACCCCTCACGGGGATGGAAACCTCTACTTGTTGCTCAATACTGAGCAAGTCTTAATGGTTTGAATTCCTTTACCCCTCACGGGGATGGAAAAGTTGAAAGGACGTTGCGATCGCATTTGCTTGAATAATTAAACTATGGCTAAGTCGGGGGTAGTACCTCCGGCTTTTTTTATGCCTTTTGAGCAACTCATATAACCCATATACGAAGTCATATAAAAATAGTATTTACGCAAATACGAACTCATATATCAACCTGAGAAAATTGAAATATAGGTAAGGAAAGAAAACTTTCTGGACTACAACTAAACCTAGTTGGCTTCAATTTATGTCTACCATTTACATCACCGAACAGGACGTATCATTCCAAATTCAACACCATTATTCAATACCTTTGCCAATTTACGAGGGTTCAACGCCTGTAGAAACGTTATGAATA
>CAZZZY010000966.1:0-2552 GCA_964658545.1 uncultured Acetobacteraceae bacterium
TTGGGGAGACCCCAAGACCGCACTCCTCTTCGTTACAAAACGTAATTGCGAATTGGTTTGGCTGACTACTAGAGGCAGGAATAAATCAAGAAACTCAACAAAAAACGTAGATAGTAATTCTTTGAAAAGGCGGTCGTGGTCAACATATCCTTTCCCATTCCCCTGACTCAGAGCAAGCCCTGATTATACAGATTGTTTGATTAATAGGTAAAATATTTTATTGGAGTAGTAAATGCCAAATAATTATATAATATTTGTCAGAAGTAAAATAATTCATCCGATAAATTATGGTGCAGATGACTCTTACGTATGAACTAAGAGATTACCAGCATAAATGGATAAAAGATATTTGGAAATCTTGGCAATTAGGTAATAGGAGAGTACTTGCTCAACTTCCAACAGGTGCGGGAAAAACAGTGTGCTTTGCCCATATCTGCCATAAATTCTTTCAGCAGCAGCAACAAGTATTAGTGGTTGCTCATCGCATAGAGCTAATTTCTCAAGCTGCTGAAAAGCTAGAGCAAATTATTGGTGAATCAGTTGGGATTATTAAATCAGGTGTCCCGGCTCATCCCGAATGTAGAATTCAAGTTGCGAGTATTCAAACTTTAGCTAGACGAAAGATATTAGAACTTCCCTTGAATATTGGGCTTTTAATCTTCGATGAAGCACATCATACCAGCGCTTCATCATATAGACGGCTGATTGAAAATTATGAAAGCGCCCAAATATTAGGTGTAACTGCCACTCCCCAAAGAATTGACGGTCAAGGCTTTGTTGATTTATTTGATGATTTGGTGATTGGTATTGACACCGCTCAATTAATGAAGACTGGGTATTTAAGTAAGTTTCGATTATTTACTACTAACCAAACTATTTCTACAATCGGAGTTTCAAAGTCTTGTGGGGATTTTAGAGCCAAGGAACTAGCGGTTGCTGTCACGAGCCAAATCGGAGTTCGTGACATCCTTGAGAACTACTTATTGTATGCAAAAAACCTGCGTACAGTTATTTTCGCCTCAAGCTTGGAACATTCTCGTGCCCTGGCTGCGGAATTTTGTCATCATAACATTAGTGCCGAGCATTTAGATGGACAAACTTCTCCACAAAAGAGATTAGAAATCTTACAACGTTTCTGTACTGGAACTACCCAAGTCATTACGAATTATGAAATCTTGACAGAGGGGTATGATTGCCCGAATATCGAGTGCATCTACTGTGTCCGTCCGACTGAAAGCTCTACCCTTTGGCTTCAGATGACCGGACGTGTTCTCAGGACTCATTCTCTCAAACCCACTGCGGTAATCATTGATGTTACCGACAATTGGAAAAAGCATGGACTTCCTGATGAGCAGCGTCAATGGAGCCTATTACCTAAAACCAGATCAGAAACACAAACTCAAGGGTTAATCCAATGTGAGCATTGCACCCATGTTTTTAAACCGCTAAGTCATGAACTAGCGATTGTTGATGCCGAAATGGGTGAGGATGGTTTACTCAGAGAACATCATCAAGCTACCTGTCCGAACTGCGGTAAAACTATTGACTTTACTACTAAAGAAACTCTCAACCCAAATCGAACTTTTACGAAAATCCGACTGAGGCACAGCTTGTCCCTTGAGATCAGAGAAATTGACCTTTCTGTGTCTGCTTATAAACTAGAAATGGTCTACGACTTGCTGTGCAAACAGGGCTTACAAAATGCTCCTAGAGCCAAAATATACACAGCGATATTTATGGGGTTTATTGAAAGTATCACGAAATTTACCCTTGGAGATTGGCGGGAAATCGTCAAAATGATTGACCCCTCGGAACCGATGATTACGAAAAAAGCCTGGGAACTATACAATGAAGCAATCGAGCGGCATAAAAATCGGCTGATGGCTCTCTCTTTTATTGAACAGCGAAAGTCATTTGGGCAAGCTAATACTCCAGCAGGTATAAAGCCAAATCCTGCCCAACCCCGGAATCAAGCGCCAGATAGTGTGTCTTCTCCACAATCGGCCCAACCGCAATCATCTAGCTTCAAAAAGAAATTAGGAAATGCTTATTTTCGTCAAAAATATGCCGACCAATGGAAAGAATCATTAGCTAACTGTTCGATGCTAACAGGCGATTTTTTGAACATCAACGCGGGATTATTTCATGTAGAAACTACACCGATGTATGTCAACATTTCTATTGAAATTAGAGAACTTCCCAGTTTGAAATCAAAACTGAGCGAAATTTGTGACCATACCGAAATTCAAACAGCTTTCAGTCAAGGTTTTGGTAAGCAAGCCAAGGTCATGTTCCGGTTAGATTAACTTTTTTTGTTCCAAGTCGAAGGGCATAGGGCATCGGGAAGAAGTTAGTTATAACCTGAGTTCGATATAACAGAAATGCTTCAAAATCAATGATAATCAATAATCTATCAATTAGGAATCCTTATTGAGAATAGATAGTCAAAATAAACAAGTTGCGGTTGCCTCTAGCAGCCTGTCGGAGTAACCGAAAAAATCCCCCTGGTGAATGGAATTTGTGGCTATACGATAATCCAAATCAATGGTTGA
>CAZZZY010000967.1:0-2547 GCA_964658545.1 uncultured Acetobacteraceae bacterium
ACGAAGCTGTTGGCGTTGATTTAATAGTACTTAAATTTGAATCTATGTTGGAAGAGACTATTCGCTTCCATAAACTAGTCATATCCGAATATACACAACAAAATAGCTTCATTCCGTTGTAATTAAAAATCTTGCCTTACTTAGTATGAATAAGATTAAGCTCGAAGATATTACCCTAAATCACATCAAAATTTTAAAAGCAGTAGATGACTGTGGTAGCTTCTCTAAAGCAGCACAAAAACTAGGGTATAGTCAGGCATTAATTAGTAAAAAAGTCAAACAAATAGAGGATTATTTCGGAGTAATTCTGCTAAATCGCTCTCCTGGCTCTATATTCTTGACTAATAAAGGCAAGAAATTGATTTCCCAGATATTTAATGTAGTAGAAACTGTAGAAAATCTGCAAGAAGAATTTCAGGCAACATTTAGCGCTGAAGGCGAAAATTTAATATTGGGGGCTACTAGCTTAATTTTAGAAGTCTGGCTCAAACAATATTTACAGCGATTTAAACTTTGTTTTCCAGGTAGAAATCTCAAAGAGGTTGCGGTTAAAGATAGCAGATTTTTTTCCAATTCTCAACTCCTAGAAATGGATCTCTTGCTCAACAGTTGTGCTGGATATAAGGAAGAACATCACTGCACTAGATTAAAAACTCATAAAATGCTGTTGGTATCCTTTGGTGCAAGTAAATATCTCAATGAGCATAGCTTAGTTAAAATAAATGATATTGATCTGGCTGATGTTGTGCTTTTAGATGAGGTTCATCAAGAACTATCTAAAAATGGATTTTTGATGAATAAATTAAGTGGTGTAAAGGTACTACACAGTTATCAAGATGTACTCAACTATGCTTCAAAAAATCAAAAACTAACTATCTTACCTGACTTTTGTCAATCTGATATAATATCTAAATACCAAGTCCTAACTCTGCCGATTCAAGATGTTAATGAATATGGGATTTATCTGCATGTTCCTCGCTTTAGTGAATTGTTAATATCCGCAGAGGGTTTGGTGAGAAGTTTTAGACTCGATCAGGATAACTTAGAAAATTTACCCAACGTAAATCTATTTTTAGGTAGCTGTCATCCCAAAGAAGAAAATGTTCTTAGAATAGGTATTCAGAGGGATTCCATAGGACAGTTTATTGCTGGGTATGGAACTAAGTATATTTCTGATTTACAGAGAGCATCATCACTGGAACAGGCTATTTTCAAAAATATTGACATTAATCGAGATTTCGAGTTACAAGTTATGCCGTTTGACTCTGGGGAACAAATGAACCGACAGATGAAACGGGGAGAA
This sequence comes from uncultured Acetobacteraceae bacterium, assembly GCA_964658545.1. Taxonomy (GTDB): domain Bacteria; phylum Cyanobacteriota; class Cyanobacteriia; order Cyanobacteriales; family Nostocaceae; genus Nostoc. Next base: position 1,304 of record CAZZZY010000967.1, read on the forward strand.
CTAGATATTTGTATTTTAGATGATATTTCTCTCTTGAATAACGGTAGCCAGTTCTTTGATGATTTAAGTTTTGGTTCTAAATTAATTGGGATTGCTTCGTATAATCTTTTAGGTCAAGATATAAATATTGTTCTGCATAAAGATTCTTTTATAAACACTGTCCAGGATCTGAAAGGTAAACGAATTTCTACCTTATTTGGTTCAAATGCTCATAGGTTCATCATTACTCTTTTTGACCTCTATGATATGGATGTCAGTAAAGATTGCAGATTATTGAATGAAGATCCTCGGAAAGCAAGTAAGAGTTTAGCAAATAAAGCTATAGATGCTTACGTGTGTTGTCACACTTTCGCTTCAATTCTCGAAGCTTATGCTTTTGTGAGAAAGCTGCCTTTATCTCAAACAATTAGTTTAAGAATTCCATCAATCAGAGGAATTGTTTGTCGTTCGCAATTTATTAAAGAAAACCCTAAAATTATAGTTGCTTATTTACACGATTTAGTAGTTGCTAACTATTGGTTTAATTCATCTCCAATCAAGGCAGCAGATTTACTGACCAAAGTGATTGATGTGAGAACAACCCAAGTAAATCAGTTTTTTAATCCTGTATTTGGCAACCGCATTGATCCCACCCTTAAACCTCAATGGTCTTGGCTACTAAAAACTTTAAATCGTAGGTTAGAAGGAAAATATGGTATTTCATTATTTGACGTAGATTTTTGGATAGATGATTATTTTTTAAGACTTGTCTACAATTTGCTGAATCTAGATTATCATTTTCATCAGGTTTCTTTTGCAAGCGAATTTTCTAGCAGCTATTTTGTCGAGGAACAGTTTAGCCGACACATGAAAGTTTTCTATGATAAAGATAATCTACCGCTACAAGATGAAGATAGCAGTCACCGAACAAGGCAAAAGTAAAAAGTTAAAAGGCAAAAGAAAGAAAAAAAACGGTCTTAGAGGATGTTTGAAAAGTCTAATTTTAAAATTGAGGGGCAATCTCCCCATGCTTGCTTTCACAAATCAAAAGCAGTCACAGGGCTATTGCCCCTAAATATTTTGAGCATTTTTAGCAAAGACGCATACCCCTGCGGGGAAGCAAGCTACGCGTAGCATCTCCAAGAGTTGCAGCTTGCCGCAAGCATTGCTCTTTCACGAAAAACACTTATAAATTAACCTTAATCAGGCTGCTAGTACGTCACGGCGGAAATAAGCCACCCATTTAAAATCGCTAGACATCCTAC
>CAZZZY010000968.1:0-2546 GCA_964658545.1 uncultured Acetobacteraceae bacterium
CAAACAGTTGCGATCGCAACTCCAAGCCATCCAGCAAAGTTTTTCTGCTGTGTAGAGTTAGGATGCTCAACAGGTTTTACCTGATATCGAGTCGCATGGGGTGAGGTGAGGGTAATGGAATAAGTACGCAGTTCGTCTTGATGAAAAACTGTTACTTGGATGGTATCGTTTGGTTGGTAATCTTTTAGGCGATCGCTTAAACTATTCCCCGTTACCTTAATCCCATCAATTGCTAACAACTCATCACCTGCATCAATTCCCCCTACTTGTGCAGGTGAATCAGTTTCCACAAACTTAATCATCTCCCGCCCATTCTCTGTATTTATTCTCACGCCCAGGTAAGGTTCTTCCTGCTGTTCAGCTAGCAACTGCAAGCCAAAGGGTTCTAAGTACTGATTAAAAGGCAAATCATTAGTACTATCAATGTAGCATTGAAAGAAATCAGTCAAATCGATTCCGGCAACAGATTCTATAACTTCCTGCAACTGTTCTGGGGTATAGCCAATTTCATCTTTGCCAAATTGCTGCCACATTTTCAGCATCACGTCATCAAGGGAGCGCTGATTATTGTGAGTTGAGCGAATCAGTAAATCCAGCAATAACGATACCATTTCACCTTTCAAATAGTAGGAAATTTGGGAATTACCGCTATTGGCATCCGGGCGATAGAGTTTAATCCAGGCATCAAAACTCGACTCGGAAACGGGTTGTACCTTACGCCCCGGTGTCGTTTCATATTTGGTAATTTCTTTGCTCAAGTTATTCAAATACGACTTAGCATCATAAATTCCTGCCCGCAAAGGAATTAACAAGTCGTAGTAACTAGTAGTCCCCTCACAAAACCACAATGATGGTGTGTAATTTTCTTGGTCGTAATCAAAAACCTCTAATGCTTTTGGGCGAATTCGCTTAACATTCCACAAGTGAAAGAACTCATGTGCTACCAATTGGATAAAGCGATCGTATTTTTCCTGAGTGCGAAATCCAAAACGCTGGTAAATTAAGGAGCAAGAATCTTTATGCTCCAAACCGCCAAAAGCTTGGCTAAATAAATGTAGCAGAAACACGTATCGTTCATAAGGCAAACCCCCGAACATCTGCGCTTCTACGTGAATAATTTTTTGGATATCAGCAATCAACTGCTGAACTTGGTAATTACCTTGCCCCCAAATTGCCAGTTCATGGGGTTTTCCCAAGACCTCAAATTTATACAACTGATGGCAACCAATCTCAAAGGGAGTATCCACCAAAGTATCAAAATCGCCAGCCAAGAAAGTATTTGTTTCTTCACCAATGGGAGGTAGAGCAGTCGTTACCTGCCATTCCGGGTGTGGTGGTACTATGGTGACGCGAATGGGTTGCTTATCCCAGTTTGGTATTCTAAAAAATAGTGCCGCACCATTGAAATAACCGTGGGTGGTATCCAAGTGATTTGTCCTTACCGATAGCTCATTGGCAAAAATGCGGTAACGGACAGTTAATTCTGAAACACCCGTTTTATCTACTTGCCAGTGATTTTTACTGATTTTTCGCCAAGAGAAAGGCTTATTCTCTGCAAAAGCCACAAAATCCTGTAAATTCTTGGCGTATTCCCGAACTAAGTACGAACCAGGTGTCCATACCGGCAATTTTAAATCGAGAATTGGCGAGGGGTAATTGACAAGGCGTAAAGTCACCTCAAACAGATGGGTTTCTGGTTGGGACATTGCCACCAGGTAATGAATTGTTGGCCCGGTTTCCTGGACATGGGCATTGGGACGAGTTGCTGTTGCTTCAATCATTTTCTGTGCTGAGTTAATAGTCGATAGGTAATTTCTTCCATGATGACAAATTTACCTTTTAATTTTTGACTTTTATTTACTGCGGCTGGTAGTCAAACCAAGTTTGTTGGCACAGAATATTTTTCCCTCATTTTTTTAATTAAAAGCCATGTTCAAGATAGAACTTAGTATTAATTTTATAGCTTGCTTTGTTTTGAGTAATTATATTCAAATTTTCATATTTAAATCTATAGCAATCCTAAATAAATAATTCGTGAGAGAGAAAATCGCTTAAAGGCTTTAAAACACGTACTTTTAATCTCCGTATTTTCTCACGTTTCAATTTGGATTGCTATAGATTGTTAAGCGACTGTTTCAAAATGTGAATTATTATTGCTGAATAAATAAAGCAATCACACTTTGCCAGCCAAGTTCATCAGCTGTTTGAAGTTCACAAGATAATTGATGCTGTTGGCGCTATCAATCTTAATCCACCCTTTTTCATGGAGTTTTTCCATAATTTTGGTGGTTTCATCAACGCCAATTTCTGTCACCTCTGCTAAATCTTTAAAGGGAACGTTAAAAATTTCTCTTCCTAAGTCTGATTCCTGACCATAGTTTTCACCTAAAGTCACTAGAGTATGGGCGAGTTTAACTGCCGGTGGTGAAGACCGCATTTGTAAGCGCTGGTTAATTTGCCGCAATCGCCGCACCATCAGTTGTAACATCCGATGATGTAACTGCGGATCTTTAAACAATATTTGAATAAAACGCTCTCTGGAGATA
>CAZZZY010000969.1:0-2317 GCA_964658545.1 uncultured Acetobacteraceae bacterium
TACGTTAAAAAATTGACTTTGGTAACAGAGTTTTAGCCTTAACCCAAGCGTATTGAACTATATTACCAGAAAAATTGGTGATTTCTCATACATCAAATATTGATGCAATCGTCATCACCCGCTCACAATAGCTACCATTAGAGTACATTGAAGGTGGGGACTGCGCGATGCGTTAAAAGTTAGGAGTGAGGAGTTTTGAATGGAAAGCTGCTTCATAACCCACAACTTTAATTCCTCATTCAGCACTGACTACATAACTCACAACTCAGCACTCAACATTCAGTACTGAATATGAGATTTTGGTCTTTTCGGGTAAACAGCTTTATTCTATCTAGCCCAATAACTTACCAATTTTGCATTTCCACCAATTCCATACATAACTCATTAATTTGTTCTAAATTAGGTTTGTGAGGTAGGGCAGATTGTGCGTAGACAATTTCCATTTCGGCAACCAAATCTTCTGCCATTTTCATCACCTGAACATAAGAATATTCACCCTTTAAAATAGCTTTTAAATCCTCAACATCACCAGCTATTCTCCTATCTACAATCACTTCGCCTTGCCGCAATATTTCAACTCCACTGCGTAACAATCTAATGCAGTGCATCCCGTGTTTGAGGTCAAAACCCGACTTTTTCTCCATTTCTGCCCTAGCCGGATTTCTATTTTCTTGCCAAGATAAGTAAGCCTTCCATTCTCTTAAAGCTATTTGATAGCTTTGACTTTTCTGAAGTAGGCGGATAAAATCTTTACGGCTATGGGTTAACTGTTGGGTATATTCTAAAGTTTCATCGGGTAAAGTATATTGTTTTAACACTCCTTTAAAATCAATATCTGCCGTCAGTAATTGGTATAATTGTTCGGCTTCTTCCAAAAACTCAATCCGTCCTCTGATTAAATTATAAAGATATTCCAGAAAAGCATTTAGCTCATCTTTGCTGAGGGGTGCTTCGTCTTTTATGGCAAAGTCAGATGGGATTGGTTTTTTTTGTGGTGGTTTTAACAACCATTTACGATGAGTTTCCATCTTTTTGATTTGGGCAAAGGCATAACCAGTGTAAGTATGTTTTACCTTTTTACTCAAAAATAACTGTTTATGATTAATTAAATACTGTCCTATTGCGCTTACAAAAGGATAGTTATTTAACCAGAGCAATTCCAAAACATTGGGATTCGCGTCCGCTAATAACTGGAGGATTTTTCTTAATTCATATATAACCGTGTCTTTGTTGCCATCAACGAATGGAAATATTCCTGGTTCATCCCAACCAGAATCTTTTTGTTCTATGCGATCAAATCCCAAGTAGTATCTTTTGGGTGCGATAAATACTCCCCGATAATCAAAGTCGGAATCAGGACGATTTAAACCATAGCCGTGGCTACCTGCCAAACCAATTAAAATAGTTCTTTGCTCAACTTCTATTCTTTCCATATCACCTGATTAAAATATGGCCATCCTAACTCCAATACGCTTGGGTTAAGGCTAAAACTCTCAGTCGGTAAAAGTCATTTTTTTAACGTAGACGCAAAGCGGCTGACCGCAGGGTAGGACGCAAAGAGAAGAAAGAAATGCTTAACTGAACTGTATTGATCCTAACTCATGAGTTAAGCCGGTGGGGAGATGCCCAGCAAAGTTGCTTAGTGTAACAGGAATGCCCCTAAAGGAGATGATGCAACGGTATCCCCTTGAGGAGCAAAACTTGTCAATTCAGTTGTTCCTATATTTTCAGCTTCCTAATAATAAGAATTATCTAGGATGAATGTGGCGTCTAATCCCCCATCCAGGATTGACAATGGCGGCTAAATCTTCTTCAGACAATTTGTTGATTTCACTGTCTAGTTCATCAGCCGTGAAATCATAGCCACACTCTTGAGCAGTCTTGATGAAGGCTTTTGGATCAGCTGTTGCTTTGAGTTTTTGCTGTAATGCTTGATTTTGTTTTATGGCTTGAAAAAGTCGGGTAGCATTTTGCTGTGTCATGAGAGTCTATCTCCTGTTCTATATATCAGATTTGAATGTAGTAATTTGACTCCTGTGGATTCCCTAAATTCTTGTGAAGGACTTTTAGATTAAGCGTGTAATTCCAATTCTAAAACAAAGAAGAAAAATGTGTATATTCTGATAAGAAACTATAAGTTTTAGTCTAAATATTTCTACTATTCGGTCCAAGTCAGCCCTAAGATAGAAGCAGTATTTAACTAAGAGGCTATTTATCAAGTAAATTTAAAGAAGAGTATTAAGGAACGACAAAGACTCATGAGCCAAATCCATAACGGCCACGCTCAGTGCACCGCCTAAATTTATTTATGGGGATT
>CAZZZY010000969.1:2327-2546 GCA_964658545.1 uncultured Acetobacteraceae bacterium
TTGAATTTTGAATTTTGAATTCGGAGCATACTCCTTCGGGGATCTTGCTACGCGCAGCGTCTTTGCAGGAGAAGCGACGTGACCTTCTATTCTTTTCAGAAAATATAGGGGGCGTGATCTCTTTTGTTGCTCTGCTCAAAGAGCTAATGTTTTCGATGCTGTAATTAACTTACTATAGCCATTTTCAATCTGGTGAAGTACAGGTATGCAAACAGACCT
>CAZZZY010000970.1:0-2543 GCA_964658545.1 uncultured Acetobacteraceae bacterium
GGCAGTGCGGTCTTGGGGTTTCCCCAAGTGGAGCAACTGCCGTCATTGGGCATTAAACTATACCTAAATTAACGTAGTGTACAACTTTCTCTCAGACCTAACCCCCAACCCCTTCCCTACAAGGGAAGGGGGGCAAGAATCTAAAGCCTCTCTCCCTTTGGGGGAGAGGGATGGAAACAGGTTTCTAAGGATAAGTTGCACATAGCGTTAAATTAGGTTTTAACCATTTCTAAATGTATGGACAAAGTTACCCCTGATTTATAAGGCTTTAAGGTTAATTTAAAGATATGTCTATTCGCTAATTGGTGATTCTTCTTATTATCCATGCCCCATGCCCCATGCCCAATTCCCATTGATTTTTAACTTTCCAGATTTGGGCGTACTTTTGCCCGAATAAGTATAGCAGTAATATTGTCATGACCATTGTGTTGGTTTCCCAAATCAATTAAGTTCATGACACCCTGTTCTAAGTTAGCGCCAGAACTAAGTAAGGGTTCTAAGTGAGTCTGCCAATAGGTTTCTAGTAAATCATTATCTGATAGACCGTCCGATGCCAGCAGCAGAAGAGTATCTTCATTAATCTCAAAAAAGCCGACATCGGGATTAATCGAGTTTTCATCACGAGGCCCCAAGGCTTGGGTGAGTTGGTAGGCATCAGGGCGGGCATAAGCGATGCTTGCTTCCACTCCGCGCGTAATTTCCCGTTGCCCAACTTCGTGATCTACTGTGACTTGTTCTAGTCCCCGCTTGCGCGTCAACCGATAAAGACGGCTATCTCCCACATGGGCAACTGCTGCTTGCGTATCTTGAATTAAGAGCATTACCAGAGTTGTACCCATGCGCCCCACTCCAGAACGGGCATCTTGTTGATTGAGCTTGTAAATTGCCTCATTAGCTAAATAAACTGCCTCACGAATGCTATCTTCTGTTGGCAGTTGCTTGGCAATCCAGTGTTCTTGAAAATATTGCCGTAGGGTGTTGACTGCTAACTCACTGGCTATCTCGCCGCCAGCGTGTCCACCCATACCATCGCAAAGAATATACAACCCATGCCCTTCCAGAACTCGACTTTTAGGCAACTCCAACTTTTGAATTTTGGTTTCAATGCCAAAGTAGTCTTCGTTATGATGACGTTGACGACCCACATCTGTGCGTCCGGCATCTTCCAAACTACTTAACTGCATCGCCAACACAATAGTTGGCATATCATCAATTCTGCTAATGATATCTTCTGGCTCATCTGATTGGGGGATAATGGGCACAGCAGTATTTTCCTCGTTGATTGGGGGCAAAATTGCCGTTCCTAGTGCTTCCAATTCAATAGAGATTTCCTCCAAACGCGATCGCAACTGGGCGATGGTCTGAATCTTACCTGCATCTAAATCCCCTAACATCTTGACTACAGAGCCAAATTGAGTGCGTTGAGACTGCCTAAATAGAGCTTGCCAAACCCGCCCCAAAGCTTGAATAGTTAACGGTTCCTCTGGAATAGTAGATGTTTCGGCTTCGGCATCTTCTGACGACTCGGTGACGGGCAAAGAACTAGATGATTCTACATACAACCTTTGTAGCGCCAGCGTTTGGTCTTCATCCAACCGCAAATTCGACAAATCTAAAAGGCTTTGACGACAATTTACTGGTTCCAATAGTGCCCAAAGTTGGGTCATTTGATAACACCAGTGTAAAATTTTGAACGAATTCGTTGTTTCTTCTTGCCACAAGTCGAGTAAAGGCTGCCAATGTGAGCGGTCTTCAATTATTACTACCTGCATATCGCCCTGCTTCCATCCATCGTGAATCGGCGGTATCTCACGCTGACCTTGGGATTGTAAGGCAATATAAAGTTTAGCAAGATGAGGAATTTCACTTGCTTCCACTGATGACATTACTAAATCTGATTGCTGACTTGCTAAGATTACCTCAATAGGTGATATTTGATACGGCTGGCAGTCGAGAACTCTCACACCTACATCAGTAATGGTGGCATTTTCCGTTTGAGCAGGTAGCGGATCTAATAATTGATAGCGCTCTTGGTAGTCTAAGTAGGAGCCTAAAGTCATCTCAAAACTAGGAGGAGATGAGAAGGATATTGCTTGCTCATCTCCCTCATCTTTCTCTACTTCCAAAGTTTCCCCAGTCGTTTCTTTAGCAATAATTGCCCAAAACACTGTTCCACATTCCGTACCACAGTTATGACAACGTAGTGCATTTACAGGGACATCTCCGGTACTGCATTCAGGACAAACTTTGTGGGTCAGGGATGTGCCACAGCTTTGACAGAATTTGTTGCTATTAGGGTTTTCAAATTTACACTGAGGGCAAATCAGCATAGTGGAAGTTCCTTTATTTGAGCTCCAAGGTGCTTCTAGCCACTAAGATCAAAGGTGCCACAATTGGCTGTCCCTGACTACAGTAGACCTACAAGAGATTGTAGTTTATGATTTGATTTTGGTGGCAGTATTAATTGTGACGCATATTTATATAAATATTTACAGCAGTTTTCATGTATTTAGACCACAATTATGAGACCTAACCCCCAGCCC
>CAZZZY010000971.1:0-2543 GCA_964658545.1 uncultured Acetobacteraceae bacterium
GCCCTCTCTCCAAACCTCTCCCCCACGGGGGGAGAGGCTTTGATACTTGGTTTTAATTTTTATCTGGCTGCATGAAACCACCCTGCCCCTTCCCGCTTCGGAAAGAGGGGTTAGGTCTGTTTGCATACCTGTACCTCACCAGATTGAAAATAACTATAAGTAAGTCGGCACAAATAAACCTAACCATGTAACAGAATGTAAAAACCATAAGATAGAATTTTAAACTCCGTTGCCAACGCGGGGCTAACTTTCAAGTCAGAATTTATCGCTTTTTGGTATTGGAAAAAACTGGCAGTAATACTTAGACAGGTGTTTCAACTAGGCTAATTAACCTGCGTTGAGAGTCGGTAGTAGGGAAATCCGAATCAGAAAATGGGGGCAAACAATCCTGAAAAAAGGTGCGATCGCCTGAGCTATGCTTTTAAAATCCTAATTGGTATCATACCCTTCTGTGTTCTCCGGGTTTATCCTTGAAAGCAGAGGTTAGGCTGGATTAGCCACTATCATCATTTCAGATACTAAAATCGCAAATTACCAATTATGCTAGAACAAGGCACTATCAGTATTCATACTGATAATATTTTCCCGATCATTAAGAAGTCGCTTTACTCAGACCACCAAATCTTCTTGCGGGAACTGGTATCCAACGCTGTAGATGCCATCCAAAAGCTGAAAATGGTATCCCGCGCCGGAGATTACGCTGGAGACATCGGCGAACCGGAAATTGAAATTGCCATTGACAAAGATCACAAAACCCTGTCCATCTCCGATAACGGTATTGGGATGACCGCAGATGAAGTTAAGAAATATATCAATCAGGTTGCCTTCTCTAGTGCTGAAGAATTTATTCATAAATATCAAGACAAATCAGATCAACCCATCATCGGCCACTTCGGTCTTGGCTTTTATTCTTCCTTCATGGTGGCGCAAAAGGTAGAAATTGATACCCTTTCATACCAAGAAGGCGCGCAGGCGGTTCACTGGACTTGCGATGGTTCCCCAGCTTTCACCCTCGAAGAATCGCCCCGAACAACTCGCGGCACTACTATTACTCTCAGTCTGCAAGGAGAAGAGGAGGAATTTCTTGAAACTGCACGGATTAAGAATCTTGTCAAGACCTACTGTGACTTCTTGCCAGTACCAATAAAACTAGAAGGAGAGGTATTAAATAAGCAAAAAGCACCGTGGCGAGAGTCTCCGAGCAATCTGAGTCAAGAAGATTATTTAGAGTTTTACCGCTACCTGTATCCTTTTCAGGAAGAACCTCTGTTGTGGGTGCATCTAAATACAGACTATCCCTTTATCATTAACGGGATTCTATATTTCCCCAAAATGAGGCCAGATGTAGATGCTACCAAAGGGCAGATCAAGCTATTTTGCAATCAGGTTTTTGTCAGCGACAACTGCGAAGAAATTATCCCGCAATTTTTGATGCCGATGCGGGGTGTGATTGATAGCACCGATATTCCCCTAAACGTATCGCGTAGTGCCTTGCAAGGCGATCGCACCGTGAAGCGAATTGGTGACTACATTGCCAAAAAAGTAGGCGATCGCCTCAAAGAACTTTTCCGCGACAACCGCGAACAATACATTAGCGCTTGGAAGGATCTTGGTACTTTTGTGAAATTCGGCGTTCTCAACGACGAGAAATTCAAAAAGCAAATTGAAGATATCATCGTCTTCCGCACTACCGCCAAGCTGACAGAAAAAGTTGCTGCTGAAACTCCAGTGGTTGAGGTACAGTCTTCAGACGGGGATGCTTGGCAAGATGTCACTCCTTCAACCAGTGCTGAGAAATCAACACCCATAGCTCCTTATACCACACTGAAAGAGTACTTAGAACGGAACAAAGAACGCCACGAAAACCGAGTTTTCTATAGCACCGATGGAGTAACCCAAGCTACCTATATAGAACTGCACAAAAATCAAGGCTTGGAAGTCCTGTTTATGGACTCCTTCATTGACACCCACTTTATCAACTTCTTAGAGCGGGAATATCAGGATGTCAAGTTTACGCGAGTAGACTCAGATTTAGATAATACCTTACTGGAACAAGATAAAGCTACGGAAATTGTCGATCCCAAGACAAATAAAACTCGGAGTGAGACGATCAAAGAGTTATTTGAGAAATCCCTCAACAAACCCAAACTTAACATCCGTACCGAAGCGTTGAAATCAGACGATCCTCAAGGTACACCACCTGCGATCGTGCTTCTACCAGAAATTCTCCGCCGCCTGCGCGAAATGAACGCCATGATGCAGCAGCAGTCAGCAGAGTTTCCTGAAGACCACATTTTGTTAGTGAATACTGCTCACCCACTAATTCAAAATCTGGCAAATCTTAACCAAGGGAGTATTATTCAAGGTGACGGTCAATCGTCTACCGATCAGTTAGTGAACTTGATTTGCCAACACGTCTACGATTTAGCGCTGATGTCTCAGAAAGGATTTGACGCTGAGGGGATGAAATCTTTCGTCGAGCGATCGAATGAGGTACTCACCAAGCTGACGGAACAAGGTAGTAAGTAGTGGGCATTGGGCAT
>CAZZZY010000972.1:0-2539 GCA_964658545.1 uncultured Acetobacteraceae bacterium
AAGCAGGGGGAGTAAGAAAAATGATTTGTATCAATAATTTCGTTAAATGGTATCACTCGTTTAGGGAGTGGGGTGGGCGACGAATCGCCAAGCTTTGAACTAGGGTTCTCAGTGCTTCAGACATCGGTATATCTAAACTTTGTGCCAACTCTTTTAAAAGTCCTAACTCCCAATCGTTAAGGCTTGTTTCAACTCTATTTGTTCTAGAGATAATTACGACAATTCACCGTAACCATGATGTCTTACCTAGCCAAGATTTTACAGGAATCGAAGCAGGAAACCCATGAGTAGCAGGTTAAAAAGTAAAAAGTAAAAAGATAATCCCCATAAATAAATTTAGGGGATTTACTAAGGAAGTATTATTGATCAAAGCTTGACTTGCTGCAAATGACTGCGGGGATTATAAGTACGTATAGCCCGGATTTTTTCATAATATTCCCGCTCTTGTTGGCTGAGGTCTTTTGGTGGTGCGATCGCCACCTTCACCAACTGATCGCCACGTCCACCCTTAGCGAGGGGCCAACCTTTGCCACGTAAACGTAACGATTGACCAGAACGCACTCCGGCTGGTAGCTTGACATTAACTAAACCATCGGGAGTGGGTACATCTATTGATGCTCCCAGAGTAGCTTCATCTGGTGTGATTGCCACTTCGCATACCAAGTTATCACCTTCCATTTGGAAGAACGAGTGCGGCTGAAGTTCGACTTTTAAGTATAAATCCCCTCTTTGTTGAGTCATGGGGTTGATTTGACCTTTACCCCGCACACGCAGGCGAGTTCCAGGTTTAGCTCCAGATGGGATCCGAACATCGATTGTTTCGTTACCTAAACTGAAGCGCTTTTGCACACCGTTAAATGCTTCACCAAAAGTTAAGGTGATTATCGCTTCACTATCCTGGGAAGTACCCGCACCTGCATCTTGAAACCCATAATCGTTAAAGCCGCTAAAACCACTTGTAGCACCTGTAGGAGGGCGATAAGAGTAACTTTGTGAGTAACTTTGTCGTCCACCGCGAGGGGTAGCACCGCCAAAGCGTCCTAGCAATTCATTAATAAACTCATCAAAATTGCCGTATTGACTAAAGTCAAAGTTACCCATATCGGCACCAACGCCGCCGGATGGGAAACCTTCACCAGCCTGTTTCCAATATTGCCCGAATTGGTCGTATTTTTTGCGTTTATCTGCATCTGACACAACTTCGTAGGCTTCACTAACTTCTTTAAAACGTGCCTCTGCCTGTTTGTTATTTGGGTTGACATCGGGATGATATTTGCGGGCTAGTTTACGAAAGGCTTGTTTAATCTCCTCCTGAGTGGCAGTCTTACTAACTCCCAAAATTGCGTAATAGTCTTTGAAGTCGGTTGCAGCCATCTACTAGCCTCCTATAGAAATTCCTGTTATGTTTTTTTTTAAGATCATAGATGTTTAATTGCTAGGTATAGTGCCAAGCAAAAAGAATCTGATTTTAAACTAACAAACAATATAGAAAATCAAGTGAGGTTCTTGCTCACTGCGCGATCGCAATTTCCGTACTCAGATTTTTCTGATAAGCGGATCAGCTTGTCCAGTCCCTCTTCTAGGCTTGGGGGAGCATCCCGGAGTTGACGGTGCATCCGCAAAATAATTTCTTCAGGAACTTGGCGCGATCGCTTTTTATTACGCGCCAAACACAGCCAGACTGGTGTATCTACCCAAACTGCCGTAATTTGGGTAAAGCCCAAGTCACGGGCTAAAGCAATGACTTCACGGCGATTGTGTCGCTGGGCATTGGTAGCGTCGAAAATAGCTGTATTTTCTGTAGAAATAGCTTGCTGAAATTGCCGTTCTACTTCCTGCCAAATCAGCAGCCACGGCCCCTGAAGGGCTTGGGAACCGAATAATTGCCCCCGGATGGCATCTGTAGAAATCAGCGACATCTGGGGGCATTCTGCTAGTAATTGTTTTGCCAAAGTTGACTTCCCGCTACCTGGAAGACCAATCAGCAAAAAGAATTTAGTCATTTGTCTAAAGTCCAATTGTGAAAAACTAATGACTAATGATTAAATGATTGTTCCATCAGCAATTACAGCATTTTTCAGCACAACGACAATACCACTGCGAATGTAGAAACCTTGAGCTTCGCGTTCAGCTTCTTGCACGTTATCTTTATTGATAATTTTGACATCGTGACCGATACGGGCATTTTTATCGATGATGGCACCACGAATGATCGTGTCTGTACCGATGCCTACGGGAATGTCATTTTCCGCTAAACTACATTGGCGTTCTACAGAAGCTTGGTAAAAATCTGCACCCATGAGCAAAGATTCTTCGATGACGCAGCCAGATTCAATCCGCGATCGCACTCCTAATACTGAATGTTGAATGCGGCAATTTTTCAGAATACAACCTTCACCAATAATTGATTCTGTGATGTGGCAATCTAAAAGTTTAGTTGGAGGTAAGTAACGAGCGCGGGTGTAAATTGGCGCTTTTTCATCGTAGAAACTAAATGGTGGTTGGGGTTGCTGAGTCAGTGCTAAGTTGGCATGATAAA
>CAZZZY010000973.1:0-2529 GCA_964658545.1 uncultured Acetobacteraceae bacterium
TAGGTCAGATTTAACAGAATTATAAAGTATATTTAACTGTTTGAGTACTTAGAAGAAATTTGTAGCGATGAGGAAATACAGCAACCATTTACCAGTATTAAATTTTGTCCCCAATGCTGGACTCCAGGGACACCCACAGAACCGATTTGGAACGATATCAGGTGATTTTACTGCTTTATGTGCGGGTTTGAGCTTGTTGCCCACTGTCTCAAATGTGGCAAGTCAGTGACAACTTTTAAGCATTCCTACTGTCCTTATTGCGGCTTTTATTACAAAAATACGATTGTTGAAATTGGTAGTAACAGAGAGCTTGCTAAGAGAAAAAACTCTCGAACCAAGAAAAAGTGAAGATTTTGTTTTATATCTATAAAAGCAATACCAGTATGGACAATCCATCAATACCAGCGTGACATCAATTGAACGTACCGCAAATCCAGTGATTCAAACGCCAATTTACCACCAAAGAACTTACTGAGATTTATACTCCAACTAAATCCGAAATTGCTTTCGCTTACAATACCACGAAAGGTGAAAGTAATATTTTGAGTCTGCTCGTCATCTTAAAATCGTTCCAAAGACTGGGTTATTTCCCATCGATTGCAGATATCCCACTGAAAATCATTAACCATATTCGCAGTCATGTAAAATTGGCTCTTGATATTGTTTTGGGTTATGAAAATAACAAAACAATGTACCGACATCGAACAGCTATCCGCGAATATCTTCAAGTTAAATCTTTTAATCAAACTGCGCTACATTTAGCGGTATCTGCGGTAAATGAATCAGCCCAGGTGATGGATAATCCTGCTGATTTAATGAATGTGGCAATTGCCGAACTAATTAAAAATAGATATGAGTTACCAGGATTTAATACATTAAATAGATTAGTACGCCGAGTTAGGAATGTAGTCAATCAAAACCTATTTAACTTGGTACTTAGTCGCCTAAGTAATGATTATCAACAACGTCTACTCGACCTTTTAGATAATCATCCAATAGAATATAGAAGTCTTTACAATAATCTCAAGCAACTTCCTAAACGCCCGACCCGCAATCACCTCAATGATTTAATTGTACATTCAATCTGGCTTGATTCCTTGGGAGATATTAAACCACTCCTTGCTGATATGACAGCAGCTAAGATTCAACACTTTGCTGCCGAGGCAAGGGTATTAGATGCGAGTGAAATCAAAGAGTTCAATTTACCAAAACGAATTACTCTAATATTATGCCTGATTTACTCGGCAAGCGTGATGACGCGAGATAACTTGGTTGAGATGTTTCTCAAAAAAATGCAGTTAATTCATAATCATGCCAAGAAAGAGTTAGAACTTATCAAACAAAGATATCAAGAAACGGTTGAGAAGTTACTGGGGGTGTTCAGTAATGTTCTACAAGTATTGGTTGATGAATCACCAGAAGTTGGGGTTGTCGTTAAGGTCGATAAAGTTGATAAGGTCGAGCAAGTTAATCAAGTACTCCTTCCATCTGGTGGTGCGGAAAAACTATTAAGTGAATGTGAAGCGATAAATGCCTATAAGGGAAATAATTATTTTCCCCTATTGTGGCAATTTTATAAAAGTCATCGCAGTACTTTTTTCCGGTTGCTAGGTGCTTTGAAGTTTTCATCCACTACCAACGAACAAAGTGTAGTTGAGGCATTGAATTTTATTTTAGAAAATCAATCACGGCGGGGTCAATTTTTCAATAATACTATTGATTTAGATTTTGCTTCTCCTCAATGGCAGAAACTTTTATTCGTAGAACTTGGAAACAAAACTAAAATTGTGCGTCGCCATCTGGAAGTTTGTGTTTTTTCTTACTTAATGGCTGAATTGAGGTCGGGGGATATTTGCGTCAAGGGAAGTGAGAATTACGCTGACCACCGAGAACAGTTGTTGCCTTGGTCAGAATGTTTACCACTGATTGACCAGTATTGTGGAGATTTGGGTTTTGCTAGTGATGCGGTTGGTTTTGTTGAAGAACTCAAGTCTTTGTTGACTGATACGGCTATCAAGGTGGATGCTGGTTATCCAGATAATCGTCAACTTGTGATTAATGATTTGGGTGAACCTGTATTAAAAAAATCTGTACGTCATGATTTGAGTCCATCAGCAAAGGTTTTACTAGAAGCTGGGGCGTGAGTAGCAACGGAACAGAAAACCGGGATAAGAAAAAAAATCTTGAAAAATCAGCCATTCAGCCATGTATATACATGATATAGTAAGACATCATGTATAACTTAGGACAATGGATCAATATTCAGGTACTAGACAAAAATCTCAAAGACGACCCCGTACACTAGATGGTAAATTTGAAACTGATTATGGAGATTCGCCCAAACGGTTAAGGTCAATTCGCTTAACTGATGCAGCATGGGATAAACTGTTAGAAATAGCTGATAAAAATCAAGTAACCAGAAGTGAAGTCATAGAAATTTTCGCTCGCGGTGGCGAGTTATATTAAGTGTTATCTCTAGGTTTTTTATAAAAAAAGTGTAATTTTTTACTAAATCTGGCATTAATCCAT
>CAZZZY010000974.1:0-2529 GCA_964658545.1 uncultured Acetobacteraceae bacterium
TTTCTCGTTTTGAACCATAGATTTTGCCCTCACTTCCATTCCTCTCCCCCACGGGGGGAGAGGCTTTGATAAGCTGTTGCGCACTTAATTTGTATATGGGACGCGGGCAAGATGCCCGCACTACAATAATTTTACGTTTTCGTCTTATACAATCTAGCTGCACATCAGCTTACCTGGTTTTAATTTTTCTCTAGCTGTATGAAACCACCCTGCTTGTAGGGAAGGGGGGTTAGGGGGGTTAAGTTTCTGAGGTTTTAATGTTAGCGATAATACTTTTCAAACATCCTCTAAAACCGAGTTAAAACTTAATTTTCCGCCGTGGGTTGGTT
Source organism: uncultured Acetobacteraceae bacterium (assembly GCA_964658545.1). Lineage (GTDB taxonomy): Bacteria > Cyanobacteriota > Cyanobacteriia > Cyanobacteriales > Nostocaceae > Nostoc. Next base: position 330 of record CAZZZY010000974.1, read on the forward strand.
CAACTGTTTGCCGCGCGATCGCCATCTCCAAACCCGTCCCTTTACCAACAGCTTTCGTCGTAAATAAATGATTAAATATTTTTATTTGACTGATTCACTCATCCCCTTACCATTATCAGCAATGGCAATCCAAATAGGTTTTCGTTCTGTTCTGTGACTGGCGTATTATTCAGCAAAAGTTGCCCAATTTTCAGGTGAGTTGCCTGTTTTTGCTCCTCTGGGATGAGAAAGCGATCGCTGATATCGCGCTGTCCTAAATCAAACTGGGCAAATCCTTGTCAAGATAGACGTGGTTTAGCGGCTTTGCAGCAAAGCTGGTAAATCGAGAGAGGCGAGGTGTTGATAAGCTTGATCTATGACACGTTTGCCTCTAAGGAAGCCTGTATTCGCTCCCGGACAAATGTAGCGGAGAGTTTCTGGTGTAAAACGTTCTAATAAAAACTGAAGACTCTTAATTTGTCGCGGCCAGTGAAAGGTTTTGGCTGTCCGTAATGGTACTGGTTTACCCTTCTCATTAGGAACTAAATGGCGACCAGAAAACAATAGACCTCCAAGCCCACTGTAGTATAGGCAAGATGAGCCGGGAGAATGACCTGGTGTCCAAATCACTTGGACTGCTGCATCAAGAGTAAATTCCTGACTAAAGGTAGTTACGGTTAAGCCTGGTAATAAATAAGCTTCTTGTTCTTGCATCAGCACTTCGCAGCCAAGGGTTTGCTGAATTTCGGCGGTCTTGCCAATAGCGCCTCGATGGGTGAGAAATAACCAACGCACGCCTCCATGCGCTGCTAAAAAATCTTGATTTGTTTGGTCTAGGGCAGGGCAATCTATGAGGATATTGCCTTCATTTCTTACAATAAAATAAGAGGTTCCCCCTAATGTGTCCCGATTGGGTGGAAAAGCAAAAATGCTCTCTTGTGCGAAGTCCGATTGCAGAGAACTTCCGCTAGGAACTTCGTTAGGGAAGACAGCCCGTGGTGGCTTAGTTGTGTGACTTGGCTGTTGAGGTGAAGGGCACATGATAAAAGAACCGAAACTGAGGAGTTGTAGACAATCTGCTTACAGTGGGGAAATTCTCAAGAATTAAAACTTGAGCATTAACCAGCGCTGTAACCGTTGTGAAAAAATTGGGATTTGAAGTCTGCCTTGTAGTTAATGCTATGGTGCTGAAGCTACTGGTGGGGCGTTTTGTCAAAATTACTAAAGATAACATGACATTTTGGTTTTTGTTTATTCTCCTACTGGGGCTAGCTACTTATCTAATGGTGCAGCACAGCGTCGCTCACATCACCCGGACGCCAGTATGGTTGTTGTGGCTGGTTTTAATGACACCAGCATTGCTGTTGAGTGGATGGACGCTGATGTATGGGACTAAACAACCCCCCCCACCAGGGCTGATCATCTCGTCGTTATTTGTCTGCACACTGTTGTACTTGATCTTGTTTCAATCGGGGCGGCGAGTGCCGAGTGATACACCAACTCCCACCCAAGCCTCTGAATCACAGCCGACTATCCAGCCTACCGTAGAACCAGTAGTGCGTCCCATTGAGCCGACAGAAGAAACTCAACTGCGAAATTGTTTTCCTTGGTCTGTATACTACGTTCAAAATATTGAGTATCGACCACAATCAGTAATTTGCCGTGGTCAGTTGCGAACTAAAGCCAGCAACGCCTACCAGCAGATTAAGAATAATATTGAAGCACAATTTGGCGATCGCTTCCTGCTGATTTTTCAAGAAGGTTTAAATGGCAAACCTTTCTTTGTGCTGGTTCCCAACACTCAAGCTGCTAAAGAGAGAAATACACCACGACGCGACCAGGAACGCTTAACTAGACCAGGATTAGCACTTCTACTACTAGTAGCTACTTTAATCACTACAACCTTGGTAGGAGTGGAAATTGCTGGTGTTTCTCTTCCCCCCTTATGGCAAATTGGTTCTTTGTTCAAACTTTTATCTAATCCAGATGTCCTATTCAAAGGATTACCTTATGCTTTAGGACTGATGACTATTTTGGGCATTCATGAACTTGGGCATTATTTGACAGCTAAATCTTACAATATTCGCTCGACGTTGCCTTACTTTATTCCCGTACCTTTCTTCTTGGGAACTTTTGGTGCATTTATTCAGATGCGTAGTCCCATTCCCAACCGTAAAGCTTTATTTGATATTAGTATCGCTGGGCCATTTGCAGGTTTTGT
>CAZZZY010000975.1:0-2527 GCA_964658545.1 uncultured Acetobacteraceae bacterium
CTATCCGCTTTAACGTTTGCGAATTCAATTCTGAATTCTGGCTCCAGAATAGCTGAATTCTTCTTCATAAATATGAATACATTATCTCCCACTGATATCACAGCACATCCCCAATTTCTAGCTTCAGTGACTGAACAACTAGATCAAATTGACCTCACCCAACAAACAAACCAATTTGATAGTTTGTTTGTTGCCTGTCTTGGTGTCGCAGCAGTCTTCTTCTATATCGGAGTTCAGGTTGGAAGGCGGCACAAAACAAGCGATAAACTAATAGCAATTCGGCTACGGCAAATTCAAACCCTAGAAAGAATTTGGCAAATGGCGGCTGAACGCAGAGATTAAGCGTTTCAAGGAGATGCCCAAAATCTCAAATTGGCACGGTCAAATTACTCATTTACACGATGCTATGAAACTTAAAATTCCTTCTTGGGTCGGTACCACTATCGGGCTGTTGAGTATGGGAATGATGCCAGCTCTCGGTGCTGAACAAATAAAATTTTCTTACAGTCTTTTAGAATTTTCTCTTCCTGTTACTGATTTAAAAACTTATGCTCAAGAAGGTAAAATTAGCAGTCAACTAGCATCTTATAAAAAGTACCTCAAACCAGAGGATATTGCTCAACTGCGTCAGGTTTTGACTGAAAAACAAAAATTAAGTCCCGTAGCAGTCTCTCAATTTCTCTATTCAAAAATTGGAGAATCGATGTTAAAATCTGCGGGTGAATTGATTCAAACAGATTCAAGACAAAATGGTTTTTATGCAATTCGTGCGGCGTTGATTCTAGCGGCGGCTGAACCAGAGGGATTAACACTCCTGAATACCATGCGCTACTTCCCTTCACAGAGTATTCGGATTAACTCCCAAGAGCTTTTCGCACTGATGAATAAACTTTCTACTCTGAACAAGGAGACAAGTCAAGCTCTCTCTGTAATTGAGCAAGAGTCTAATATAGAAGCATCGACTGAACCACCTGTAGATATCTCAAAATTACCGGAGTTATACAACAAGTCAGGGCCGTTTTCTTGGCAGAAGAGAGCGATCGCCTTTGTGGATACTAATCGTAAATCCCTGACTGGAAGTATTAAAACTAGAGTCATTCAGACCGATATTTATTTACCTCAAAGTCAAACACCTGCACCAGTTGTAGTCATTTCTCATGGACTAGGTTCTGATCGCGATAGCTTTGCTTACTTGGCAGAAAATTTAGCATCCTATGGATTTGCTGTTGTTGTTCCTGACCATCCTGGTAGTGATTCTCTCCAAATGGAAGCACTACTCACAGGGAAAAGCCAACAAGTATTTGCAGACACAGAATTAATTGACCGACCTTTAGACGTAACTTTTGTGCTTAATCAATTAGAGCAGCGTTCAACATCTGATCCCTGGCTACAAGGAAAAATCAACCTTCAACAAGTCGGTGTGATTGGACAATCTTTTGGTGCTTACACAGCCTTAGTCTTAGCTGGCGCACGCATCAATATTAATCAGTTGCACAAAGATTGTAAATCTGAATCTGATTCGGTCAATGTTTCGTTGTTGTTGCAGTGTCGGGTTTTAGCACTGGGAAAAAATTCTCCTGATTATGAACAGATACAAAAAAACTTAAGCAACCTAGATTTACGCGATCGCCGAGTGAAAGCTGTGATTGCTCTGAATCCAATTACTAGTAGTATTCTTGGGCAAGCAGGTCTGAGCCGAATCGAAATTCCTGTATTCATTGCTGGTGGAGCCTCAGACACGCTTACTCCCGTCTTGTTGGAGCAAGTACAAGCATTTTCTTGGTTAACTACCAAAGACAAGTATTTGGGTATTGGTGGCAAAGGGACTCATACTGATTTGATTGGTGGTGTGAGTAGCATAATTTTACCATCTTCTAACCGTTTCTCTGGTTTCTCTGGACATGACCCAGAATTGGGACGCATTCATCTTCAGGCTTTTAGTACAGCTTTCATGAAAGTATATCTTGCTCACCAGACTCAATATCGTCCGTTTCTAAGTACATCTTATGTGAAGAACTCAAATCGGGATGAACCAGTCAAGGTCTATTTCGTCAGGTCGCTACCACCAGGATTTCCCCAGGGATTAGTTCGTAAGAAATGAGAATTAAATAATTAAATATCAGTTTTGGCGAAGTTGCGCCAAATAGACTTGTCAAATCAATTCAAAATTCAAAATTATCAATTTCATTATTAAAATCAGTGGGGGCTTGAAACCCACCACTGATAGCGTAGCGTTAGCGACGTAGGAGCGTCTTGTAGACCACTGATTCTTTGAATCAGTGGGGGCAAGAAAAGAGCGAATTAATCAATTCAAAATTATTCTTATTATTCCTAACAGAATTTTGAATTTTGAATTCAAAAAATGGTCAAATCTGGTAGCCCTAACCCACTGCTAGAACTACTGCCCTGCCATTTAGTTAGGGCAGACAACAAATTGAAGCTTCCACTACTGCCGCCTTGTTGTAAAAAGTCCATAGAGCCAAAAAAGCTGAACTGATTGCTTAATTAATACAACTCAACCATAAAT
>CAZZZY010000976.1:0-2522 GCA_964658545.1 uncultured Acetobacteraceae bacterium
TTTCACATCTTGCCTCATTGCTTCATAGTCATTTAATGGGATTGAAGTCCAAACTCCAAAACGCTTCTCTTCCATGACTCTGTACATACTAGGGTTGTGCATAATGCGTTCTTCAAACCAAGGAATCAGCCTTGTTTCGATACCATTGCACCTAGTTAACCAACGAGCGCCATTTCTAAGTCGGTCGTACTCAATCCATCTAAATAAACTATTAGGCTTTCTATTTACAGCTTGCAAACTCTTCCGAACTAATGTTGTTGCAAGCCGAGTTTCTGTATAGTTAGCCAGATAACCTATAACTATTGTTTTGAGCGGAAGTTTTTCACTAGTAGGACATACTCCGAAAACCAGCACTCGCTCGTTTAATTTTTTGAGCGACAGTGTTAGCATTTGAAAGCTAGGCAACAACTTTTTTTGAGGTACTTTACTTTGATTTAAAGTTGGGCAATAGTACTGTATATACTGGCGTTCTAGTTCATGAAGCTGAATTGGTAAGCAATTTAACCAAAATAGCTTGACTTCACACCGACGATTAATTGCTTCTAATTGTGGTAAACGATGATGATTTAGCCAACGGCTTCTAAGATTTACTGCTTGACCAATGTAGAGAACTTGATCGCAAGCTACAGCTAAATAGATTGCAGAGACTTCTGTTAATTACTGTTATTTCTTAAGTTCTCAATCTGAGTACATATTGGTTCTCCATAAAACATCTACCTTGCCCAATGCTCACAATTATAACTAAGCTAAAATGCAGTTATGCTGTGAGACTTTGGCATGGCGCTCATGAGCAATTTATTTATTTTAACTGTGATTACTGAACTTAAACAGGTTACGAATCTTTAAGAGAAATGATGTTGGATTTTCCAGTTTTTTAATGTCTTTGTTTGAATGTATTATCTGTTGATTTAATGATTCTACAGAGTGTGCCGTGGAAGTGTTAATTTGATTTGATATAATTTTTTGATTTTCCTCAATGTAGGGAATTATATTTTGACTTAAAATATCTGTGGAATCTGGAATAAGAGGCTTGATTTGATTTAACAGTATTTCTCGATTTTCCTGAATATCTAAAGCATCACATATTCGCTCAATATTCCAGTGTCTGATTCCTTTTTTATAGCCTTGACGATGCTGTTGAACAGTCGGTACGGTGTCAATTAATTGAACTATAGAATTGGACTCCGCCCATTTCACTGCTTGGCTTAAAATTTCCATTAGTTCAACTTCCGAAGAAGTTTAAAGGTTTTTGTAGCCGATAACGGCTACAGGACGGCTTATTATGGTTTCCATTAGTTCAACTTCCGAAGAAGTTTAAAGGATGTTTTGACATCATCTTTTCACTTGAAACTTGACGATAGAGTTTCCATTAGTTCAACTTCCGAAGAAGTTTAAAGGAAGTAATTATTCTAACTGCAAGTCAGGTAGGTATCAAGTTTCCATTAGTTCAACTTCCGAAGAAGTTTAAAGGTGGAAAAGTACGGTACAAGAGTTAAGGACAAAAATTCTTGTTTCCATTAGTTCAACTTCCGAAGAAGTTTAAAGGTTCAGAGACTCAAATCTGATCTCGAAATGCTCAAAAGTTTCCATTAGTTCAACTTCCGAAGAAGTTTAAAGGTTTACAGACGACCCCCAGCTTGAGAGTTTAGCAGATGGTTTCCATTAGTTCAACTTCCGAAGAAGTTTAAAGGTCTATGCTCACACCAAAGTGATTGAGGTCACTTTTATCGTTTCCATTAGTTCAACTTCCGAAGAAGTTTAAAGGGGCTGGCTACTGAAAGCCTTACCTGAAGGTAATCCTACAGCAGATTTTCGGGGCTTGTCAAAATAATCCAAAATCAATAGCCTCAATTGAGAATTACGGGTCAGAGAAATAGCCTAAAACTCTTAATTAATAAGGCTGCCGGGGCTGCCAACGAAAGAATAGGGGTTTGGGGCTTTGGACTTCAGCCCCGAAACAATATCTAAAGTGGAACTATGTCATCAACGGATCTGTATTTCCCTGGCAAATCCAAGCCCCCCAGTAAAAAGGATGTTCTAACGGCGTGTCTTGTTCTTGACAGTTAATCTCGGTATCTGCGGATAATTTCTTTAGTTCTAACAATTCTTTTAATACTTCTAATCCCAAAGCAGAGTCTCGTAATTCTTTGACAGTAATTTTACGTATATAATCTTGAGCAGATTGTAACGCCTCTACACGACCCATACCACAAAGCAAGTTATCAAAGAAACGCTCCATTAGTAAAGCAGTGGCTGGATCGGGAACTTGCCACAGGCTCATAACTAGGGTTTTTGCACCGGCAACTGTAAAAGCTCGACGTAATCCAAATACACCTTCGCCAATTTTAATATCTCCTCTGGCGGTATCACAGGCAGACAGCACAGTAATTTCGTTTGCCCATAGGTCTAAAGCTGCAATATCCTGAGCAAATACAACCCCTTTACCCGCTTTGGGAGGCAAACTTCCGCCAGTTAGCCCAGTATTAGCACCTGCGAGAGCTAATGCAGAGCGCGTCATGGGG
>CAZZZY010000977.1:0-2522 GCA_964658545.1 uncultured Acetobacteraceae bacterium
GCCCAATGCCCCATGCCCCATTCCCTAATTCACACGAGATAGCATAGTCAGCAATCCCTGTTGACCTAGTAATATTTCTCGTAGCAGGCTGAAAATACCAACCCAAATAATCGGTGTAATGTCCACTCCACCTATGGGTTGGACTAGCTTTCGCAATGGCACTAAAAATGGTTCGGTAGGCCAAGCGATTAAATTAAAGGGCAAACGATTCAGATCCACTTGCGGATACCAAGTGAGAATGATCCGAAATATGAATAAAAATGTCATCACCCCTAATACAGGGCCAAGAATCCAAGTAGTCAGGTCAACACCAGTCATCGGTTTAAGGTACTATCTATCTGTAAAGAAAGAAAAACTTAGACGAACGGCAAGCCGCGCTTCGCGTAGGCGTAGCCCGTCGTAGACATCGCCACAAAAATTTAAGCTTTGTAAAGAACTCTCATCATCATTTTAACCAAATGCTGTAACTTCCTTCTGGAATAGAAAAGCAAACTCGCTCACAGCAATTACCAAGTTTAGCAGTTCAGAGTTAGAGGCTTCTCAAGAAAGTAATACACTATTAAAATTAGGATGAAGTGTGTAAAAAAAGGTTTAGAAGTATGACGCCTTCTTTAGCAAATTTTCTTTGGAGTTTGGCTTGGGGTGCTGCAATTGTTGTGATCCCCACTACAGTTGGTCTAATTTTCATTAGCCAGAAAGATAAAATTCAGCGTTCATAATGCTTATGAGAGTCAAATTTGACTCTCACAACCGATTGTCTGTCAGCTATTTATAATTACACTAAAAGCAGCAGTATTTGCCGCTAGAAGGAGTTGTAGCTAACAAACATAGGTTTTTTAATTTTTCGGTGAACAGCTTCAGAGCTTCTTTAGCCAGAGGCTTTGAAGCTTCAATATATCGTGACTAATTAGAGTAGTGATTTTAATTGTGACTCGCTAACATAGATTTGATATTGGGAAAACAGCAATGATAAATTTTGGGCTGAACTCAGCCAGTTTTCTGGCTCAGGTAAATTTTGGGGCAAATTCAGCCAGTATTCTAGGAATTTTCCTGGCTGTGGCTGGGGCAGCACTGTATTTTCTTCGCACTGTGCGTCCAGAATTGTCACGGGATCAAGATATCTTTTTTGCGGCAGTCGGCTTGCTCTGCGGCTTCATTCTCGTGTTTCAAGGATGGCGGCTAGACCCGATTCTCCAATTTGGGCAACTGCTTTTAGTTGGTACAACTGTGTTTTTTGCAGTTGAAAGTATTCGCTTGCGGAGTATAGCTACCCAGCAAGCAAAGCGCAATACTCCGATTGTGGATGAAGACCGACCTGTTAGCGATCGCTATTCCTACAACGATCGCAGAAAGTATCAAGCTGAAATGGATGCAGACTTAGATCCATTGCCTTATGAAGATGAGGAGGAACGCCCGGTGCGTGCCCGGATTCGGGGTAGCAGGGATGAGATTTCCACTCGTGATAACTACTACGAGGAGCAACCCCCCCGTCGTACAGAACGCCGTAACAGCACCAGTAGTAGCAGTAGTGAAAGACAAGCTGCAACTGATAGAACGCGGCGGCGGACTTCTGGCCGTCCTGTGAATCGCCCTTCTGAAAGCCCTGAAGAAGAGAATTGGGGTTCTTCATCTAAGCAAGTTGATGATTGGGAAAGTTCGGGGGGGGAAGTTAGAAAACCTTCTCGCCGTAATAATAACGGTTCTCAACGTCCAGAAAGTCGGGAAGATGATGTTGCTCCTAGACCAAGAAAGCGTCGTCCACCCACTGACTCGACTTCTCGAAGACCACGCGAAGATGATGAGGCGATCCCAACTGATTATGTACCATACAACCCGATTGAAAAGCCAAATGAGAGGCCAGGTAATTCGACGGATTTTGATGACGATGTTTAAAACAGTTGGCGTGGAAATAGGTTTAGAGGCGACGGAAAACAGTTGAGGTGGAAAAATTTACGCCTGTATTTTGGCTCCAAAGACCAATTCATTGGAGCCTGGTTTTTGGTTTAACAAGTTTGCTTGCATCTTGTGGTTATAACGATATTCCCATAGGGCCTACTTCCCTCAACAGTCGCTACACCGAGGAGCAACCTGCTTTGAGTGGAAATGGGCGCTTTTTAGCGTTTGTATCTAATCGAAATGGTAATCAGCAACTACTGGTTTACGATTTGGAGAGGCAACTGTTTATTAGTACACCGGGCATAAACCGACAGGAAACAATTGCCGAAAGTCCTAGCTTGAGCTACACCGGGCGTTATATTGCTTATCTTACCAGTGACCAAGGTAGACCAGTTGTGGCGCTTTACGATCGCGCTACACAACAGTCGCAAATCGTCACACCAACCTATCACGGCTGGGTCAGAAAACCAAACATCAGCCCCGATGGACGTTATATCGTCTTTGAAACCGCCAGCCGTGGTCAGTGGGATATTGAAGTCCTAGACCGGGGGCCAAATATTGAGTTAGATATTCCCAATGGTGCAACTGTAGGTTCACCTCCGTAGAAGGTAGGGAGTAGGGCGGAG
>CAZZZY010000978.1:0-2519 GCA_964658545.1 uncultured Acetobacteraceae bacterium
TAAATATTTCAACTTGTAACTCATGACTTTGCTATTACCACTTGCTTAATAGCACCTTTTCATAGTACATATATACTAACACAATAGAGGAAATGCTCGCCCTTGGGCGAGTATTCCTGAAATACAGCAATTTGCAAGTTATTGAAGTACACCTTCTCAACTCAAGAGCCAGATGTAGAATTAATTTTACTCCTGACTCCTGAGTTCTGCTGTCAGTCGTCAAATCTTAGCGATCGTCTGCGGGTAGAAGTGCGATGATTTGGTCAACAAACTGTTGATGGTCAACAACTGGCTTAGAAATGTAGCCATCAGCACCGCTTTGCTTGAGAAAGTTTTCGCGATCGCCTTCCATAGCATGGGCTGTCACCAAAATCACAGGTAAGTTTGCGGTTTTTGGATCAGATTTCAACATTTGTGTAATCTTGATTCCATCAACAGATTTACCTTGGTAAACACTTCTAGAAAGAGAAACATCCATCAAAATCAGGTCGGCTTCTCCTGATTGAGCAATTTTTATTACTTCTTCGACATTTTCAGTATGTTTTACTCCCAAGCCTCCACGCTTGGACAAAATCTTGGAAAAAACCCGAGCATTAATTAGATCGTCTTCGACAATTAAAACAGTTTTCATGAGAATTTTAGTTATAGAGCATTGGTGAGGGCATTGGACAATTCCAAATTCCAAACGAGAAAATGCAGTTATGGGAAGTATCCTGGCTATGGAGTGTATACAAATTAAGTGTGCAGCAAACCCTAATTATCATTCAATTAAAACAGCTACCTGCTATCTGTTTCCTTTTTAATAGTCAATGTACATCCTTGATGACAAGGATGATACTACTGCTTTTTCTAGTGTGACTATCAAGATTTTTTTAGGAATCCCATTTCATCCGTTATGCTGTGGTTGCTGCAATATTGAGTTCCATCGGCTTTTGTGTAGTTAAATTTCAGGGAAAAAACTCATGGCAAAACAGTTAAACCTTCTCTCAACGGGACAGGTAATCACAACAGCCCTGCACACCGAGATGCAACGGTCTTATCTAGAATATGCCATGAGCGTGATTGTCGGGCGAGCGCTACCAGACGTGCGTGATGGCTTAAAACCAGTGCATCGCCGCATTTTGTATGCAATGCACGAACTCGGTTTAGTACCAGATAGACCCTATCGAAAATGTGCCCGTGTAGTGGGTGATGTGTTGGGTAAATATCATCCTCACGGCGACCAATCAGTTTACGATGCCTTAGTCAGGCTGGTACAGGATTTTTCTAGCCGCTATCCTTTGCTAGCAGGACACGGTAACTTTGGCAGCGTCGATAATGACCCGCCAGCAGCGATGCGTTACACAGAAACGCGCCTCGCCCCCATCAGTCATGAGGGAATGCTGACAGAAATCGGCGAAGAAACGGTGGAATTTGTCGGGAACTTCGATAATTCTCAGCAAGAACCAACGGTGTTACCTGCTCAATTGCCGTTTCTGTTGCTCAATGGCTGTTCTGGGATTGCTGTGGGAATGGCGACAAATGTTCCACCGCACAACTTGGGGGAAGTTGTCGATGGGTTAATTGCTTTAATCGACAATCCAGATTTGTCCGATGAAAAGTTATTCGAGTTAATTCCAGGGCCAGATTTTCCCACTGGTGGAGAAATAATTGGTGAGGCGGGAATTCGGGAAGCATACACCACAGGGAAAGGTGGGATTTTGCTGCGGGGAGTTGCTACTTTGGAGGAAATTCCAGCCGCTAGAGGAAGCAAGCGACGGACGGCAATTATCATTACAGAATTGCCATATCAAGTCAATAAGGCTGCCTGGATTGAGAAGGTGGCGGACTTAGTAAATCAAGGCCGTTTGCAAGGAATTTCTGATCTTCGGGATGAGAGCGATCGCGAAGGGATGCGGGTGGTAATTGAACTCAAGCGGGATACCAATCCTCAAGAAGTTCTCCAGCATTTATATCACCAAACGGCTTTGCAAATGACGTTTGGGGCAATTCTCCTAGCGATCGTAAATGGACAACCCCGCCAGTTAAGTTTGCGTCAACTGTTGCAGGAGTTTTTGAGTTTCCGCGAAGAGACGCTGAACCGTCGCTACAATTACGAGTTGGGTAAGGCCCAAAGTCGTGTGCATTTGGTAGAAGGTTTACTCAAAGCACTATCTAATTTGGATCAAGTAATTGAAATTTTACGGCAAGCTCCTGATGGAAGTACGGCAAAAATAAACCTTTGTAGCCAACTAGATTTGAGTGAGGTACAAGGAGATGCAATTTTGGCTATGCCGTTGCGTCGCCTCACCAGTTTAGAACAGCAAAATTTGCAGCAAGAATTTGAGCAGATCAGTGAACAAATTAATTTGTTGGAGCAATTACTCAACGATCGCCGCGAATTACTCAAGGCGCTGAAAAAAGATTTGCGATCGCTCAAGCGCAAGTACAACGATCCCCGACGGACGAAAATCGGAGAGGAGCAGAAGTCTAAAGCAGACGAGCAGAAGAACAAAGGATCAGAAGATGATGAAGACAAT
>CAZZZY010000979.1:0-2512 GCA_964658545.1 uncultured Acetobacteraceae bacterium
CCCATTCCCCATTCCCCATTCCCAATGCCCCAATTCAGTTGTAACCGCGCCAAACCCCAATGAGTGAACCTTGCACCTGTACTTGCATAGCACTGACTTCAATGGGATTGTACTTAGGATTTGCTGGTTTGAGGGTGACGCGATCGCCTTGGCGATAAAAACGTTTTAATGTAGTACCAAATCCATCTACTCTGGCGGCGACAATAGTGCCATTTTTTAAATGATTTGGTTCTGCTACTGGACGCAGAAATACCACATCGCCATCAGTAATTAAATCTTCAATCATGCTATCGCCAGCTACGCGCAAAGCGTAGGTTTGGGGAGGTAAAGAGAAATTAGAAAAGTCTAAATGATCTACAGCATCAGTAAACGGTTCTATTAAACCACCAGCAGCGATCGTGCCCAAAATTGGTACACCTTGCTTCACAGGACGCAAAATCCGAATCGTTCGGGCTTGGCCTTCAGTCCATTCTATATATCCCTTAGTGCGTAAATGTTCCAAACGGCTTTGAATTGGTGCTGGTGACTTCAAATTCATCGCCTGCATCATTTGCCGAATCGAAGGCGAATGCTGATGCATTCTGATGTATTCTGCTAACCATTCGTAAAGTTCTTGTTGAGCTTCCGTTAGACGTTCCATAAATTTGCGGGAAGTAATTATTAATGTCTCTAGAACATTAGTACTACAAAAAACTTCCCATAACAAGAGGAAAGTAAAAATATGAAAGGCAAAAGCAAGATTATTTTATTTTCTTTTGCCTTTTAACTTTTGACTTTTGACTTTCTACTCTGCCCCTAAAATACTCGCAAGCAAGGCTTTTTGCGCGTGGAGGCGATTTTCTGCCTGTTCCCAAACTTTTGATTGAGAACCTTCAATAACTGCTTCAGTAATTTCTTCACCGCGATGGGCTGGTAAGCAGTGTAAAACAATTGCCTCTGGATCAGCAAGACTTAATAGCTGTTCCGAAATTTGGTAAGGCTGGAAAATAGGCATCCGATTATCTGCTTCTGCTTCTTGTCCCATACTCGCCCAAACATCAGTGTAAAGTACAGCAGAACCCTTGGCGGCTAATTCTGGATCGTGAGTGACGAGGACTTCACTTTTATTATTAGCGATCGCTCTTGCTTGTTCTACAATCTTAGAATCTGGCTCATATCCGCTAGGGGTAGCAATTCTGACATTCATACCCACCAAAGCACAACCCAACATCAAAGAATTAGCCATATTATTCCCATCACCCACGTAGGTCAAAGTTAATCCAGCAAGGGTGTTAAAGCTTTCTTTAACCGTCAATAAATCTGCCAATACCTGACAAGGATGTTCTGCATCAGTAAGGGCATTAATCACTGGAATATTGGCATAGTGAGCAAAAGTTTCTAAATCCTGCTGTGCAAAAGTGCGAATTGCCAAAATATCCAGATATCGATCTAACACCCGCGCTGTATCCTGTAAAGGTTCCCCGCGACTAACTTGAGTAACATTAGGGTTGAGATCGATTACCTGTCCACCCAGTTGGTACATCGCCACGGTAAAACTTACCCGCGTGCGAGTAGAAGCTTTGGAGAACAACAACCCCAAAACTTTATTACACTGCAACTTCAGCTGTTGTGATTTCAGTTGAGTTGCCAATTCCAGGAGTTCTTGAAGTTCCGTAGGACTGATGTCCGCTAGACTTAATAAATCTCGTCCGAGCAATGCTGCCATGCTTATATAATCTGTAAAAAATAATTATATATTTCCGTTCCTTGATTCAGCCGTGCCAAGAGAATACAGTTTTAGAACCGTACCAAATATTTTTGCGTCCAGGCCAGGATTGGAGTTAGCTTTTGTCAAACTTTCGGATTTCCTAGCCCAATGTAGTCAGAGGGAAATATTTTAGCGATCGCACCTAGACAAATAAAATGATTATGGTACAATTAGAAATTGTGGTTGCTAATTAATAGTAAAATCAAAATCTGCCAGCATAGCACAGTGGTAGTGCATCCGACTTGTAATCGGAAGGTCGCGAGTTCAAATCCCGCTGCTGGCTTCGAGTATACATAAGAATTTGAGTTGTCTATTGGGTACAGTAATTCAGATAGTCTTAGAGTACTAAAAACGTATCCCCCAACTGGGTGATTAGTTGCCTGCTTACCAAATGAAAATAAGGGAGTAAGAACTTTTTTGTAGAGTGTCTGGCTTCAAACACTCACCAGATATTTTTGCCCCATCTCGCTTGGATACCCTTTGCACTACCCTATCTCTCACACCCATAGAGCGAGATATTTTATTGCTATGTGTGGGTATGGAAAGGGAGCAATGCGATTTTGTGAGGTGCTTAAAATTCGGGTGCTAAATCACCTGTTTAGGGGTGCGATCGCAGCCAAATAACTGTTTTTATTGAGAATTTAGCTCTCTAACTGAGAATTTAAGTCCGATCTAACAAAATCGCATTGCTCCCTGCCTTATTTAGCAAACGTACCCAGGTTAGAGACAGCCACGATCGCAATGCTAATATGGAAACCAACTACC
>CAZZZY010000980.1:0-2510 GCA_964658545.1 uncultured Acetobacteraceae bacterium
GAATTATTTTAATGGTGGTTGTATAAGTGAAAATTATTGTTTACTGTAAATACTTCAACTTCAAAAATCCACTAGATAAACCGAAAATTGAGACATTTGTGGTAAATGTACCTCAAATTCCTAAGATAGGTGAAACAATTGTAGTTGAAAGAATTTCACCCCAAAAGCAGTTTGTAATTATCTTTGAATACATTGTGACAGCAGTACAATTTAATGCTTCTAGGGAATCGGTTGATTCCGCAGATGCTCAAGTAAGCGCATTTTTGAACCACTGTTGGGAGGGAACATCAAATTTCAAAATTACAAATTTTTTAGAGCAATAATCTATTCCGATATAAAGTTGACATATTAGTAACTTGCTGGGACAATTCTTAAAAAATTAATTCTATGATTGACCATAGCGATCGCGTAGCGTCTCGTAGAGAAGGCAGATTTCAAGGTTTTGGAGGAGTTGAGCTTTATTACCAAAGCTGGCATCCAGAGGGGAAAGTAAGGGCAATATTAGCCATTGTGCATGGACTTGGAGCGCACAGCGATCGCTACAGTAATGTAGTTCAACATTTGATACCCAAACAATATGCTATCTATGGCTTAGACTTGCGTGGTCATGGACGTTCACAAGGACAGCCCGGCTATATCAATGCTTGGAGTGAGTTTCGGGAAGATTTGGGAGCCTTTTTACAGTTAATTCAGACTCAGAATCCTGGATGCCCCATTTTTCTCTTGGGTCATAGCTTAGGCGGGGTGATTGTCTTAGATTATATTCTGCGCTATCCCCAACAAGCATCCATTTTGCAAGGTGCGATCGCTTTAGCACCAACCCTGGGGAAAGTTGGGGTTTCACCTGTTCGGGTGCTTTTAGGAAAAATGTTCTCACGGGTTTGGCCGCGTTTCACTTTGAATACAGGCATTGATATCAGTGCTGGTTCACGAGATCCGCAGGTTTTAGCCGCCTATGCTCAGGATACACTGCGACATACCCTTGCTACTGCCCGTCTAGCTACAGAATTCTTTGCAACACTTGATTGGATTAATGCTCACACCGATGATTGGCAATTACCACTGTTGATTCTCCACGGTGGTGCAGACCGAGTGGCTTTACCTGCGGGAAGCGACATATTTTACCAACGGATCAATTGCACAGATAAGCTAAGAATCGAGTATCCAGGAGCCTATCACGAGATTCAGCGTGACCTCAATTATCGAGAGGTAATGGCTGATTTGGAAGATTGGCTGGAGCGACATCTACCATCTGAGGTAGTGCAGTTAAGTAGGTTGCAACAAATTCCAGAACCTATGCTGATTCGCCCCGCTACAACAGCTGATGTACCCGCAGTTTTACCAATGGTTGCCCAAATTTGTGCTTTGCATGAGTCTTGGGATTCTGCCAAGTATGGTTTTCTGCCAAATCCAGAACAGCGTTATGAACAATGGTTGACACGATTAGCAAATAGCGATCGCAGTCTATTTCTAGTATCGGAAAATGAAGGGCAACTTTTAGGTTTTCTGGTAGCGACAATTGAGCGAGAAATACCAATTTATCGATTACAGGAATTTGCTTTTATTCATGATATCTGGGTTGAGCCAGAATATCGCCAAAACGGAATTGCGCGGCAGATGGTGATGCTAAGTATTGAACGCTTTCATCAGATGGGCGTTAAGCAAATTCGTCTAGATACAGCAGTTGTTAACGAGGCTTCACGGCGATTATTTGCATCTTGTGGTTTTCGACTCAGCATTATTGAAATGCTGATTGAATTGAGTCATTAGTCATTTGCTTATAACTAATGACTAATGACAAAGGACTAACTAAGGTGGTGTGCAACTTTCTCTCAGACCTAACCCCCAACCCCTTCCCTACTAGGGTTGGGGAGCAAGAATCAACGCCTCTCGACCTTTCGGGGAGAGGAATGGAAGCGGGGTTCTAAGGATAAGTTGCACATGGCGTTAACTAGCTAACAGAGTTTTTTCTAGAGAAGTCCAACGGAAGGCGCGATCGCCACCCCTCTCGATTACTACCCTGACTCGTGGTTCTAGTTGAGGCAAATTCGTTAAATACTCAAGTTCCTCATTGGAAAGAATATGCCCTTCAATAATCCACAAAACCAGCCCCTTTGACTTTGGTGGTAGCTGTTCTAGATGAGAATTGAGAATTGGTGGCAAATAGTATACATGACCTACTGCGGCACCGCTACCAGTACTTTTTTTCCCAAGATGAGGAGGTCTGACTCCATGAATTCTTGTGAGATACGCAGCTATGTCGCCCAGTCCTTTGGCCGTAATGTGGAGGGTGGTATAGCCAGCTGCGCGTAGTCGGCGCTGATATCTACCTTCATAACCCCCTTCCAAAGGTATATACACTCCAAGAGCGCCAAATTTTTCCAGATCGCGGATCAAACCGTTGCCAGTGGTAATTAGTGCCATAGATTTTCGTCTTATCCCACTTAGATATCTCTATTATTTACCTGAACCGATAGATTAAAAGCATTTTTTTGGGCATTGGGCATTGG
>CAZZZY010000981.1:0-2506 GCA_964658545.1 uncultured Acetobacteraceae bacterium
ACAAAGGAAAAATCACAAATGACAACCTTGCTGGAAAAATCGCCTATCCATCGCACCGTATTGAACAATGGCATTGTCGTACTGGTGGCAGAAAATCCGGCGGCGGATATTATTGCAGCACGAATCTTTGTGCGTGCTGGTAGTTGTAACGAAAACCGGGAGCAGGGAGGGTTGGCACATTTGCTATCAGCAGTGATGACAAAGGGATGCGATGGACTTTCTAGTTTGGAAATTGCTGAAAAAGTCGAGTCTGTAGGGGCAAGTTTGAGTGCAGATGCTGGCACTGATTATTTTTTGCTATCTTTCAAGACGGTGACATCCGATTTTGGTGAAATTTTAACATTAGCAGGGCAGATTTTGCGATCGCCTACTTTCCCCGAAACTCAAGTGGAACTAGAACGGCGTTTAGCACTCCAAGATATTCGTTCCCAAAAAGAGCTACCGTTCAATGTTGCCTTTGAACAAATGCGGCAGGTAATGTACCAAAATCATCCATACTCCATGTCAGTGTTAGGAGATGAAACCACCATGAGCCGCCTAACTCGTGCAGATTTAGTGGAGTCTCACCAAACTTATTTCCGCCCAGATAATGTAGTAATTAGTATTGCTGGTAGAGTCACACCCACGGATGCAGTAGCGTTGGTAGAAGAAGTTTTTGCTGATTGGCAAGCACCAGCCCAAGCACTGCCAATACTGAATTTACCTGAGATTAAGGTGGAACCGCAGGTAAGGGTTAAGCCAGTACAGACACAACAATCAATCGTAATGCTCGGTTATTTGGGAACATCAGTGAGTTCTGTTGACTACGCCCCACTGAAATTGCTGTGTACCTACTTGGGCAATGGGCTTTCTAGTCGCTTGTTTGTCGAATTGCGGGAAAAACGCGGTTTAGCTTACGAAGTATCCGCCTTTTATTCTACAAGGCTATTTCCAGCCTCATTTGTAGTTTACATGGGTACAGCACCAGAAAATACCAGCATCGCCCTAGAGGGACTGCGTACAGAAGTAGATTTATTGTCTACCGCCGAAGTTTCCAAAAGCGCACTCCAAGCTGCTAAAAATAAAATCCTGGGGCAGTACGCTTTGGGTAAACAAACAAATGGGCAAATTGCTCAGATATACGGCTGGTATGAAATTTTGGGCTTAGGAATTGATTTTGACACAAAGTTTCAAGAATTGATTGCGGCGGTGAGTGCCAAGGATGCGATCGCCGCCGCCCGTAAGTATTTAAAAGAGCCTTATCTCTCTTTAGTTGGTCAAGAAGAAGCAATTAATCTAGCGATCGCGTAAATAGCCCGTCCCAGACATCGTAAAATAGAGCAGCTGTTTTTTAGACCAAGCGGCTGTACTATTAGCATGAGAATATTCTGGAGTAAATTCCATGCAAAGCAGCCTGACAGCAAGTATTTTGAGTTACTTAAAATTACTAGATCCAACTGTAAATCGCTGTGAAATGGAAAAACGGCAGGGTTGGCGACCAAAGAGGTCTAAATCTTTATCAGCCATTAGAATACTCTTGTTCTCCGCTACGCCTCTGCTTATTACCTCAACGGCTGTAGTATCAATAGCAGCACCACAACAAATTGCCCAAGTAAATCCTCAAGATAGCATCAACCGCCCTACCCTTAAAATTGGTAGCCGAGGCGATCGCGTATCTGAACTTCAGGCAGCGCTGAAACTTTTGGGTTTTTACTCTGGTGCAGTAGATGGTATATATAGTGAGAATACAGCTAGTGCTGTTTCCCGGTTTAAAAAAGCAGCTGGCTTAAATCCAGATGGCGTTGTTGATGCCAGAACTTGGCAAAGACTTTTCCCTAATCAACCAGTAGCAGCATCAACTGTCCCTTCATCCCAGCCAAGATTTAACTCAGCTACGAATTTTCCTGTTCCAACCCAAGTTAACAACCTCACCAACGTTGCAAATCCCAGCCCCAACTCTCCAAAAAAAGCTGTAACACAAGTTGCGACCAGCCCTGAACCAAGACCTGCTACCCCAAGAAAAGGAAGAAATTCAAGCACACAGAAAAGACCGAATCGTACTACATCAACTACTCGCACTCAGTCAAACACAAGTACTAAACGAACCCCTGGTATTCAATACACCTCAGAAGGATTGCCAATTTTGCGTATAGGATTAC
Organism: uncultured Acetobacteraceae bacterium; assembly: GCA_964658545.1. Lineage (GTDB taxonomy): Bacteria > Cyanobacteriota > Cyanobacteriia > Cyanobacteriales > Nostocaceae > Nostoc. Next base: position 2,139 of record CAZZZY010000981.1, read on the forward strand.
ATGGTTCTGAAGTTGTTAAGTTGCAAGAACAACTGAAAAAGCTTGGTTTCTTGAAAGGCGATGCCGATGGAGACTTTGGCGTAACAACTGAGACAGCTGTGAAAGCTGCACAAAAGCGCTATGGTTTAGAAGCTGACGGTGTAGTTGGTGGCTCTACCTGGGAAGTTCTTTTGCGGCGTTAGTCTGACGCTAAAATTGCCACTCCTTTAGATATGGAGGTTTCTCGACTGAGAGAAACCTCTGTATAGCGGTTCCCATTTAGATGCGGTACAACATTATATCGCTTGGTGTAGGGGCACTGCCGTGCCCATTGGTGTCAACTTAACGCCAAACCCATAGCCCGACTAGGAATGAATTCCCAGTCTCAT
>CAZZZY010000982.1:0-2502 GCA_964658545.1 uncultured Acetobacteraceae bacterium
AACAATTTTCAACTGGGCTTGTTGCAAGTCGGTGAGGGTCTGCTGGACTTGATTGTAAAGCCGGGCATTTTCTAAAGAAATAGCCACTTGGGTGCAGAGGAAGTCAAGAATAATGATGCGATCGCTGGTAAACACACCACTGGTTAAGCGATTCTGAAGATATACAATGCCGACCAAATTTCCTTGATTGAGAATGGGTAAACACAACACACTTTTCGGCTGTTGCTGCCTGAGATAATCACTAATTACGGGTAAATCGGTTTCCAAATCGTCAAAAACTACCACTTTTTGCGTGTTTTTGACATATTGAATCAATTTCACGGGGACATTGGGGTTGTTTTCGAGCGAATCTGTACACAGTCCGGTTTGGCTGGGAGTGGCGATCGCCCGCACTTCCCAGACTTGATTCTCATTGGGTAAGATTAAGGCACAGCGATCGCCCCCCGAATTTTGGAGAATAATCTGGGTAAGTTGGTAGAGCAGATCCTCTAACTGAAGCGACCTCGCAAGTGCTTGGGAGGCTTTGAGAATGGTAGCAAAATCGAGGGTTGTATTGATGCTGGAACTGCTAGAACTTTTGTGGGTGCTGGAGTGAAGGGAATAGACAGGAGTGGCGATCGTTGCTAGTGTGCCTAACATTGTCACCGAGGGTTCAGACTGCTGCAAAATCGGGCAAAGCAATTCGGGATAGCGGTTTTCTAAATCATCAGTTTTGGCTTTAGCTCCCCAGTGGGCATAGCAGTAATAGGCTTCTTGCATATAACCTGCGGCAACTTTTTCTTTGCCCCAATTGAGGTAAAACTTGGCAGCTAGTTCGTTGGCTAAGGCTTCTTCCTGGATATATTCGTTGGCTTTGGCTCCAGATATGGCGCGATCGTAGCAATCCCCTGCTTCATAATTTTTGCCTAAGACTCGATATTTTTCTGCTTCTAGCAAATCAACCTTATGTTGGTAATTCATCGGGGCATTCTGCGCCCAGTGATGCAGAATACTTTCATGGCTTGCTGCTTGGTCAAGTATTTCGGCTTGCTGGGGTTCTGGCTGGGTGGGGCAGAATGCCAGGTGCGTTAGGGCGGCATAAAAATGGAAAGTAGGAACTTGAGTCATTCCCGATATTGCCATCAAACAGGGCTTGATTGAGGCGATGTGGTCGAGGGCAGCCTGATAATTGCCAAAGTAGTAAGCAAGCAGCAGTTTGTAGAGGTAAGCAGAGGCGATCATCGCAAAATCGTTATTCTGGTGTAGCTTCGGCAGTATCACCGTTTCATCGTAGCTAGTCCCAATTAAGCGATCGGGTTGGTTCACCGTTTCTCTCAAATGCTCCACCGTTTGCCGCACCATGTCTACATAAATCTGCGCTACATTCTGTTTCACCTGGGCGAGGTTAGCACTGTAAGCAATCAATTCATAGTCCAACGTCTCTAGGTCTACACCTGCGAAAAACGCATTAAAGGCATAGCAAGCGATCGCATAACCAGCATAGAGAAAACCACCTGTCTCCATGCCTGTGCTGTAGCTTTCTTTCAGCACCAGTATCGTTGCCCTGAGCGCTTGCTGGTGATGTTGGATGAAAGCCGCAAACAGATTGAAGGTGATAGACTTCATTGCCTGAATATTAAATCGCTCTAGCAATGAGAGCGCTAAGGAGCCAAACTCAGAGCCTGTTTCAATTTTGCCCAAAAAAGCACACAGTACCATGCCATGAATCACGTAACCAACTGTCGAAGTGGGTGCATTACCAAACTGGATGGACAACCTCACCATCGTCGTACTCAACAGAGGCAATAATCCAGGCATTCCTTGGATTATAGGGGGAAACAAGGTGGCTAACAGTTGCATCGCAGCTTGAGCGACGGGATCGCTCATCACAGGCAAATCAATCAACTCGCTAATAACTCTTCCCTGGAGTTGGTTGTCAAGATATTGCAAGGCTTTACCAATCTTGGCTTCGTCTACTTCCGTGACGAGTTCTACTCCCAATTGGGCTAGGGCGTTTCTTCCCACTGCGATCGCCTCTAACATTTGGCTGTGAGCCGAATGTGCCGCAATTTGAATTTCGTAGATTTTCACTTTGTCGAAAATCGTCTGTGCCTGTTGCAATACTAATACAGCAAGATGTTCCATGCCCTCATAGTCACCATTCAAATAGCTGGCTTCCGTTGCTGCCACATGGAGGTTCAAGGCTAATTCGTACTCTGTTTTCCAGCAGTCTGGTTGTAATAGCTCAATCCCTGTTTTGAGATAACCCCTTGCGGCGGCGTAGGCTATGGAATTTTTCGCCTTACCTCCAGCGTTCAAATTCAGTTGGGCTAATTCTGTCCGTTCCGACGGTTGAATCATCAGATATCTGCCAATATTAAGATGATTGACAATATCAAACAGTTTCTCTTCCTTTGTACTCGGTGACGCATCAAGCAATAGAAGTTGACCCATTTGCAGATGAGTAATTTGTTTTTGGTCATCGGGAATGAGAGAATAAGCAGCTTGTTGGACGCGATCGTG
>CAZZZY010000983.1:0-2497 GCA_964658545.1 uncultured Acetobacteraceae bacterium
CGGATAAAGTCTGAGGCGGGCGATCGCATAGGACTGGTTCTGGTGCAAAAATAGAACTTGCAACGCCCACGAGCATCAACAGGGACATCAACAAGTAAACAGCTTGCCAAGGCATTCTGTCTGCTAAAAATAGGGCGAGATAACCGGTTACTAGAATGGCAACGCGATAACCCAATAAGTAAATAGATGCACCAGCACCTCTTTCTTGTACTTCTACTACATCAGTGCGGTAAGCATCAACTAGAATGTCTTGACTGGCGCTAAAAAAAGCAACAGCCACAGCAGCAATTATTAAAGGTTGTAGCCCTTGGGATGGGTTTTGTAAAGCCATTGCAGCTATACTTAACAGTAATGCTACTTGTGTAATTACCAACCAACCTCGACGGCGGCCCAAAAAAGGCGGTACAAATCTATCTAGTAAAGGCGACCAGAGAAATTTTAAAGAATAGGGCAGCTTTACTAAACTAAAAGCGGCGATCGCTGCCAAGCTAATTCCTTCTTTGGTCAACCATGCTTGTAATGTCTGACTAGTTAAATATAACGGCAACCCTGATGAAAAGCCAAGAAATAACAAAGCTCCCATCTTCTGGCTGCCAAAAATTCGTAGCAGCGATTTATTTACTTGCACAATCTTTGAAGATTCCTTTTTATAAAATTCTCGGTAAGCGTAAAACTCAGAGTCTAAAGACTCTGAGATATAAGCGACATTTCGGCAAGCTCAATGACCACTCGTGCGACTTTAGTCGCCTAAGTTTTCTTGATTCTCCCTTACTTTGTGACATAATAACCCTATCAGACAAGATTTAAAAACCTACTCCCGGACTGGGAGAAAGTCACGCCTGAAATAACTTTAAGGAGATATCACTACGCACTTACGTGCAAACGTGGTGAGCCTGGGAACCTGAGTAATCAGGATATTAAGACAGTGATGTTTTAAGAATCTCTGTGGCTTTAGCCCTGAGAGTGTCAATAAGATATATATCAGCAATCCTCTAACAGTGTGATTATTCCTTAATTTTCCTTAATTGAATAAACCTGATGCGCTCTAATTTCTACTTCGTGTGCAGCAAGGCATTTTTCCCAACCTTCTCGCGTACCGATATCGCTTTTGTGATTGAGCAATCCTAATTGCTGTTCTTGTTGAGTGAGTTGAGCAAATTCTTCGTAACCAGGGTAGTTGCTGGTAACAAATGTTTCTTTACGGTGCAAAATCGGCGGATTTGCTCTAGTTGCATAGTCTCGGTGAGTGACGATTAGGGTTTTTAAGTCAATAGTTATACTGGCTTTTAAGGCTGGATGGGGATCAGTGTCGAAATCAGGGTAACACAGATAAGATATTTGTGGCTTATCTGTGTGATATTTGATTAATGTGGCTTCATCTACACGCCCAATGGTGCGACTAGCGCAACCTTCACAAATTCGTAGTAGGGGATCAAGTGCAGCAAGTGCCGAAACATGGATGTAAAGGGCACCGCGCGTATGTTTACCAATTTTGCTTTTTTCGCAAGCAGTTTGAATCACCCCAGGTTTACCTAAGCTGAAAAGTTTTTGGTCAGCTACTTGACAAGCTTCCTCATAGCCACTAAAAAAAGCTTTGATATCGTGACGCATTTCTGGGGCTAACTTTTGCCATGCAGGGCGTTGATCAAAGTGAGTCAGGGCGAGATAAACTTGGATATCGAGGGAACGACGGTAAGCGATCGCATCCCATTCCGCCTCATCAGTAGCTTGCAAAATTACACCAAAAGCGCGGCGAAAGTTACCAAATTCATTCAGTAATTCCTGTTCATTTTCCAATTCGCCTTTCACGGGTAGTCTACCGCGCTTGGTGAAGAAAGCCATGAGTGGTTGCAGCTGTTCTTGATAGTCTTCAAACCGCTTGGTGGGGATGCGGACTCGCGGTGTAGAGGTGGTAGAGAAGAAGCGGATAGCTTTGTAACTTTCTTTTTGCGCTTCATCTCGAAAAACAAAATATACGCCTAGTGCGATCGGTACTGCATCGACATTTAGGACTTCATCAATATAAGTTTTGAGTTCTTGTTGTTCGTAATATTTTTGAAAAGTATTGCGGCGCGTCACAATGCCATCATTGTAAGCAAGTTGGGTTTTGCTGGGAGCGTTAATCAGTATTTGAGCAGCGACAATTAAAACTTTCTGGGTGAGTTCCCAAGCTTGGATCAGGCTTTGACGGCGTTCTTCTGGATCTTCGATGACATTGAGGACATAACCTAAGTTGACCACATCAGCGGCGGTGCGTGGTATATCAGGATAGTAGTAAGGGTCCCAACCTGCGCTGGTGTAACCTAAATTTCCTACTCGCTGGACATCACCACCGTAGCCGCAACCGTAGTCGAAAAAAGTGGTGTCTGGATTTAGGATTGCCCCTTCTATTGCCAATCGCACGGGGCGAGATATGTCAGTGCGAGCGATCGCAGCTCTATGACGCTCAATTTCTAGCGCTTCAGGCATAATACTAATTCGTAATTCGTAATTCGTA